>DASRTO010000295.1:0-21461 GCA_035655915.1 Anaeromyxobacteraceae bacterium | reverse complement strand
CAGTCCATGGAGTCGTCCGCCGCGGCCGGCGCGGCCAGCGCCAGGGCGGCCAGCGCCATCAGGGGGAAGCGGCTCGGGGAAGGCATGCAGCGATGCTAGACCCGGCCGGGCGGGATGGCGACCGCCCTCTCGGGCCGGTCCACCCCTATCCGGCGCCCCGCACCACCGCCAGGACCTCGGCGCCGTAGTCCGCCAGCTTGCGCGGACCCAGGCCGGGAACGGCCCGCAGCGCCGCCTCGCTGGCCGGCCTCGCGGCTGCGATGGCCCGCAGGGTGGAGTCGTGGAAGACCAGGAAGGCGGGGACCCGGCGAGCCTCGGCCAGGCGCCGGCGCATCGCCCGCAGCCGCTCGAAGAGGGCGGCGTACTCGGGAGCGGTGGCTCCGGGCGCCACGGCCGGCGGGGCCGTACGGCCCTGGCCCGCTCCCGCGCCGTCCGTCGCCAACGGAGCGAGCCGGGGCGAGTCAGGGCGCCCCCCGGCCCGAAGCGGGGCCGGCGGCCCCGGCGCGCAGCGGTCGCAGCTCGAGCCGCAGGGGGAGACGCGCTCATCGAAGTGGCGCACCAGCAGGGCGTGGCGGCAGCCGGTGGCCTCGGCCCAGCGGAACATGCCCCGCGCCTGCTCCCGCTGGCGGGCCGCCACCCGCGGGTCCTCCACCCGCTCCGCGAAGCGGTCGTGGGTCATGACGTCGGCCCAGGAGTAGAAGAGGACGCAGTCGCTCTCGCCGCCGTCGCGCCCGGCCCGCCCGATCTCCTGACAGTAGCCCTCGACGGAGCCGGGCATGTCGCGGTGGACGACGTAGCGGATGTCGGGCTTGTCGATGCCCATGCCGAAGGCGATGGTGGCCACCACCACCTCGGCGGCGCCTCGCTGGAACGCGTCCTGGGCGCGCTCGCGCACCGCGGGCTCCAGGCCGGCGTGGTAGGCGAGAGCCCGGACCCCGTGGCGCCGCAGGTCGTCGGCCAGCCCTTCGGCCGCCTTGCGGGTGGCGCAGTAGACGATGCCGCTCTCGCCGGGGCGGCCGGCCACGTGGCGGAGGATGGCCTGGCGCGACCGCACCCCGCCCTGGCCGCCCTTCTTCACGGCCCGGAGCCGGAGGTTCGGGCGGTAGAACGAGCCGCGGTACTCGAAGGGGTCCCGCATGGCCAGCTGCTGGACCACGTCGGCCGAGACCCGGCGGGTGGCGGTGGCGGTGAGGGCCAGCATCGGCACGCCCCGGAAGCGCTCCTTGAGGCCGGAGAGGTTCCGGTAGGCGGGGCGGAAGTCGTGCCCCCAGTGGCTGATGCAGTGGGCCTCGTCCACGGCGATGAGGGAGAGGCGGACGCCGGAGAGGGCCCCGCCGGCGGAGGCCTCGAGCCCCTCCGGCGCGGCGTAGACCAGCTCCACCTCGCCGCGGCGGATGGCCTGCACCCGCTCCCGCCGCTCCTCCGGCCGGAGGCTGGAGTTGAGGAAGGTGGCGCGGATCCCGCGGCGCCGCAGCGCGTCCACCTGGTCCTTCATGAGCGCGATGAGTGGCGAGACCACCAGCGCCGTGCCGCCGAGGAGGCGGGCCGGCAGCTGGTAGGCCAGCGACTTCCCGGCGCCGGTGGGCATGACGCCGATGGCGTCGCGGCCGGCCAGCACCGCCTCCGTGAGCTCCCTCTGGCCGGGGCGGAACCGCTCGTGGCCGAAGACCCGGCGCAGGACCTCCTCGGGCGTGGGGCGCGGCTCCATGGGGCGGGGAGCATAGGCCGGGCCTCGGACAGTCCGGCCGGTCCACCCGGTCCCGCGGCGCGCGAACGGTGCTAGGGTGTGCCCCGCGCCGGAGGCACCGGAGCGGCCCGGCGCCGGAGGGCGGCCATGAAGGCTGGGCTCGTCGGCTACGCGCGGTCGGGGAAGACCACGCTCTTCAACGCCCTCACCGGGCTGCACAAGGGCGGCGCGGGCAAGCCCCAGGTGAACCTGGGAGCCATCAAGGTCCCTGACCCGCGCCTCGACACCCTCTCCGCCATCTTCAAGCCCAGGAAGACCACCTGCGCCGAGGTGCGCTTCGTGGACGTGCCCGGGCCGGCCGGGAAGGGATCGGGGCTCGACGCCGAGTCCCTGCGGGCGCTGGCCGAGGTGGAGGCCTTCTGCCTGGTGGTGCGGGGCTTCCCCGGGGCGGACGGCGCCCCGGCCGACCCGGAGCGGGAGCTGCGCGACTTCGACGCCGAGCTCACGCTGCACGACCTCGCCATCGTGGAGAAGCGCCTGGAGCGGATCCGCCGCGAGCACGGCCGGGGAAGCGCCGAGCACCACGAGCTGGAGCGCCTGCACCCCCATCTGGAAGGGGGGCGGCCGCTGCGGGTGATGCGCTGGAGCGAGGCCGAGGAGAAGGAGCTGGGGCACTTCGACTTCCTCTCGCGCCGCCCGCTCCTGGTGGTGGTGAACGTCGCCGAGGACGCGGCTTCCCGGCCGGCTCCGCCGGGAGTGGAGGCGGCCGCCGCGGAGCGGGGGGCCGAGGTGCTCCCGCTCTCCGCCGCGGTGGAGGCGGAGATCGCCGACCTCGACCCGAAGGACCAGCCGGAGTTCCTGGCCTCGCTGGGCCTCCGCGAGCCGGCGCGGGCGCGCTTCATCCGGGCCGCCTACCACCTGCTGGACCTGATCTCGTATTTCACGGTGGGCGAGGACGAGGTGCGCGCCTGGACCATCCGCCGCGGCGACCGTGCCCCCCGCGCCGCCGGCCGCATCCACTCCGATCTGGAGCGGGGCTTCATCCGCGCCGAGGTGGTGCACTACGACGACTTCGTGGCGCTGGGCAGCGAGTCGCGGGCGCGCCAGGAAGGGAAGCTGCGCCTGGAGGGCAAGGAGTACGTGGTGAAGGACGGCGACATCCTCAACATCCGCCACTCGGGCTGATCTCAGGGGCGGCGCATCACCCGGGCCAGCGAGGCCACGAAGCGCCGGACCCGCGCCGCCCGGGCGGCGCGGCTCCCGCCCCCGGCGGCGCGGGAGACGATGGCGCTCCCCACCACCACCCCGTCGGCGAGCCGTGCCAGGTCCCGCGCCTGCGCGGGCGTGGAGACCCCGAACCCCACCACCACCGGCACCGGGCTCGCCGCCCGCACCGCCCGGAGCTGGGCCGGGAGACCTGGCGGCAGCTCCCGCCGGGCTCCGGTGACGCCGGTCACCGAGACGAAGTAGACGAAGGCGGTGGCGGCGGCGCAGGCGGCGGCGCGGCGCGCCTCGGTGGAGGTGGGGGCCAGCAGGAACACCATTCCCACCCCATGCTGGCGCGCCCGGCGGCCGATCTCGCCCGCCTCCTCGGGCGGCAGGTCGGGCACGATGAGCGCGTCCACCCCGGCGGCGGCGCAGTCGGCGAGGAAGCGCTCCTCGCCGTACGCCAGCACCGGGTTCAGGTAGCCCATGAGGGCGATGGGCACCGCGGTGCGGCGCCGCACCTCCGAGGCCAGCTCCAGCACCCGGGCCGGGGTGGTCCCGGCGCGGAGGGCCCGCTCCCCGGCGGCCTGGATGGTGGGGCCGTCGGCGATGGGGTCGGAGAAGGGGACGCCGATCTCCAGGAGGTCGGCCCCCCCCTTGGCGCAGGCGAGCGCCAAGTCGCGGGAGGCGCGGAGATCGGGATCGCCCCCCATGACGTACGCCACCAGGGCCGCCTGGCCTCGCGCCCGGCGGGCGGCGAAGGCCGCCGCCACCCGCTCCGGGCCGGTCACCGCCACCTCGGCGAGCGGGCGGCGCGGCCGCGCCGCGCCGGAGCGGAGCGCCGGGACGGGGCGGAGCGCCGGGGCCGGCCCCGGCCGCCGGCCGGTCCGGGGGTGGCGGCGGCCAGCGCCCGGCGCACCTGCTCCACGTCCTTGTCGCCGCGCCCCGACACGTTCACCACCAGCAGGCCGCCGCGCCCCAGGCGGCGGGCGATCTTGCGGGCCTCGGCCACCGCGTGGGCCGTCTCAAGGGCCGGGATGATGCCCTCGGTGCGCGCCAGGTACTGCAGCGACTCGAGCGCCTCCTCGTCGGTGGCGCTGGCCAGGGTGAGCCGCCCCTGGTCCTTGAGCCAGCTGAGCTCCGGCCCCACCCCCGGGTAGTCGAGGCCGGCGCTCACGGAGTGGGCCTCGGCGATCTGGCCGTGGGCGTCCTGGAGGACGTAGCTCTTCGAGCCGTGCAGCACCCCCGGCCTCCCCAGCGCCAGCGAGGCCCCGTGCTGGCCGGTGCCGAGCCCGCGCCCGGCCGCCTCCACCCCCACCAGCCGCACCGGGTCGTCGAGGAAGGCGGCGAAGAGCCCCATGGCGTTGGAGCCGCCTCCCACGCAGGCCACCGCCGCGTCGGGGAGGCGCCCGGCGAGCTCCAGCACCTGGGCGCGCGCCTCCCGGCCGATGACCGCCTGGAAGTCCCGCACCATGGCCGGGTAGGGGTGGGGCCCGGCCACCGAGCCGATGATGTAGTGGGTGTCGCGGACGTTGGTCACCCAGTCGCGGATGGCCTCGTTCATGGCGTCCTTGAGGGTGCGCGACCCGGAGTGCACCGTGACCACGCGCGCCCCCAGGAGCTGCATGCGGAAGACGTTGAGCGCCTGCCGCTCCACGTCGAGCGCCCCCATGTACACCTCGCAGGGCAGGCCGAAGATGGCGGCGGCGGTGGCGGTGGCCACTCCGTGCTGGCCGGCGCCGGTCTCGGCGATGATGCGCCGCTTGCCCATGCGCCGCGCCAGCAGCACCTGCCCCAGGGTGTTGTTGATCTTGTGCGCCCCGGTGTGGCACAGGTCCTCGCGCTTCAGGAGCACCCGGCACCCGCCCACCTCCTCGGCCATGCGGCGCGCCTCGCCGAGCGGGGTGGGCCGGCCGGCGAAGCGGGAGAGGAGCCCGTCCAGCTCGGCCTGGAAGGCGGGGTCGCCCCGGGCGGCCGTCCAGGCTGCGGTGAGCTCGTCCAGGGCCGGCACCAGCGTCTCGGGGACGAACCGGCCGCCGTAGGGGCCGAAGTGGCCCCGCTCGTCGGGAAGCGTCACGCGACCTCCCTGGCCGCCGCGATGAAGCGGGCCATGCGGGCGACGTCCTTCACCCCCGGGGCCGACTCGACGCCGCTGGCCACGTCCACCGCGTAGGGGCGCAGCCGCCGCGCCGCCGCGGCCACGTTCTCGGGGGTGAGGCCGCCGGCGAGGATGATGGGCCGAAGCCCGGCCAGGCCCTCGGCCAGCGACCAGTCGAAGGTGGCGCCGCTGCCGCCCCAGCCCGCCGAGGGCGCGTCGAGGAGGAAGGCCGCCACCGGGTAGGCCTCGAGGGCGGTGAGCGCCAGGGGCGCCGCCACCCGCACCGCCTTCACCACCGGTAGGGGCAGCCGGGCGCACAGCCCGGGCGGCTCGTCGCCGTGCAGCTGGAGCACCCGCACCCCGCTCTCCTCGGCGGCGCGCCGCATCTCCTCCTCGGGCTGGTTGACGAAGACGCCCACCGGGGTGACGAAGGGCGGGAGCCGATCGACGATGGCCCGCGCCGCCGCCGGGTGGAGGAAGCGCTTCGAGCCCGGCCAGAAATTGAAACCCAGGGCGTCGGCGCCCAGCCGCGCCGCCTGGAGGGCGTCCTCCACCCGCGTCACCCCGCAGATCTTGACGCGCGTCGGGCTCACCCGGCCTCCGAGAGCTGGCGCAGGAGCGCCCCGGGGTCGGCCGCCCGCACCAGCGCCTCCCCCACCAGGAAGTTGGCCGCCCCGGCGGCCCGCAGCCGCCGCACCTCGGCCGGCCCCTTGACGCCGCTCTCGGACACGGCCTTCACGCCGGCCGAGAGGAGCGGCAGGACCCGCTCGCTGGCGGTGAGGTCCACCCGGAAGGTCTTGAGGTCGCGGTTGTTGACCCCCACGAGGCGCGCTCCGGCGCGGAGGGCCGCCTCCGCCTCGGCCGGGTCGTGGACCTCCACCAGCGCCTCGAGCCCCGCCTCGCGGCAGTCGTCCAGGAGGCGGCGCAGCGCCTCGCCGGGCAGGGCGGCCACGATGAGCAGGGCAGCGTCGGCGCCAGCGGCGCGCGCCTCCCAGAGCTGCCAGCGGTCGAGCACGAAGTCCTTGCGCAGCAGCGGCACCGCCACCGCGCCCCTGGCCGCCCGTAGGTCGGCCAATGACCCTCCGAAGCCCGGGCCGTCGGTGAGGACCGAGACCGCGGCGGCCCCGGCGGCGGCGTAGCGGCGCGCATGGGCCGGGGCGTCGAGCGAGGCGTCGATGGCGCCGGCCGAGGGGCTGCGGCGCTTCACCTCGGCCACCACCCGCACCGGCCCGCCGCGGGGGGAGAGGGCCTGGAAGAGGCTCCGGGGCGGGGGCGCCTCCGAGGCGGCGGCGCGCAGCTCCCGCTCCGGGCGGGCCGCCTTCCCGGCCGCCACCTCGTCCGCCTTGCGGCGCAGGATCTCGTCGAGGAAGGTCATGCGCCGCGGGAGACCGCCACCAGCCGGGAGAGCTTCTCCGCGGCCGCGCCGCGGTCGATGGATTCCGCGGCCTGGCGCACGCCGGCCCGGAGGTCGGGGGCGGCGCCGCCGGCCACCAGGGCCGCGGCGGCGTTGGCCAGCACCGCGTCGCGCGGCGCGCCCTTCTGGCCGGCCAGCACCTCCCGCAGGATGCGGGCGTTCTCGGGCGGGTCCCCGCCGGCGATGGCGGCGCGCTCCCAGCGGGAGAGGCCGATGTCCTCCGGGACCATGGAGAAGCGCTCCACCCGGCCGTCCTTCACCTCGCAGACGTGGGTCATGCCGGTGACCGCGATCTCGTCGAGCCCCTCGCCGTGGACCACGAAGGCGTGCTCGGCCCCCAGCGCCTGGAGCACCCCGGCGATGACCGGCACCCAGCGCGGCTCGAAGACCCCCATCACCTGGCGCCGGGCCCCGGCCGGGTTGGCGAGCGGGCCGAGCAGGTTGAAGACCGTGCGCACGCCCAGCTCGCGGCGGATGCCGGCCACCGCCTTGAAGGCCGGGTGGAGCTTGGGGGCGAAGAGGAAGCCGATGCCCACCTGGCGCAGGCAGCGCTCCACCACCGCCTTGGGAGCCTCGACGTCCACGCCCACCGCCGCCAGCACGTCGGCCGAGCCGCAGCGCGAGGAGACCGAGCGGTTGCCATGCTTGGCCACCGGCAGGCCGGCCCCGGCCACCACCAGGGCGGCGGCGGTGGAGATGTTGAAGGTGTGCTGGCCGTCGCCGCCGGTGCCGCAGGTGTCCACGAAGACCCGGTGGTCGACCTGGACCCGGTCGACGCGGGCGCGCATCACCTCGGCGGCGCCGGCGATCTCGTCCACCGTCTCCCCCTTGAGGCGCAGCGCCGCCAGGAAGGCGCCCACCTGGGCCGGGGTGGCCCCGCCGTCGGCGATCTCGTTCATCGCCGCCGCCATGTCGGCGCGGGAGAGGTCCTGCCGCTCGAGGAGCCGGGCGATGGCCTGCTGGATCACGTGCGCCTCCCACGCGGCCGCGCACTCCCGGGCCGGCCCAGCCGCGAAAGCCAGTTGGCGAGCAGATCCTTGCCCCGCTCGGTCAGGATCGACTCCGGGTGGAACTGGACGCCCTCCACCGGCAGCCGGCGGTGGCGGAGCCCCATGATCTCCCCTTCCCGCGTCCAGGCCGTCACCGAGAGGCACCGGGGCAGCGAGCGCCGCTCCACCACCAGGGAGTGGTAGCGCCCGGCCGGGAAGGGAGAGGGGAGCCCCCGGTACAGTCCGCGGCGTCGGTGGTGGACCGGGCTCGACTTGCCGTGGACGATGCGCGGGTTGCGCACCACCCTGCCGCCGAAGGCCTGGCCGATGGCCTGGTGCCCCAGGCACACCCCCAGGATGGGGATCTCGCCGGCCAGGGCGCGGATGGCCGGGAGGGTGACGCCGGCCTCGTCGGGGGTGCAGGGACCGGGCGAGATGCATAGCCCGCCGGGCCGCCGCCGGCGGATGCCGGCCACGTCGATGCGGTCGTTGCGGAACACCTCCACCTCCGCCCCAAGCTCGCCCAGGTACTGCACCAGGTTGAAGGTGAAGGAGTCGTAGTTGTCTATCACCAGCAGGCGGGGCGTCGTCTTCATGGGCGCCGCCCTCCCCGGCGGGCGGCCAGGCGGACCGGCCGGGCCGCGGCCGGCCGCGCCGGCGGGGCGGCCGCGGGCCGGCCGCCCAACTCGAGGTTGCGCGACTCGGCCTGGGCCACCGCCGTGAAGAGGGCCCGGGCCTTGGCGACCGTCTCCTGGTACTCGGCGGCGGGCCGGGAGTCGTACACCAGGCCGGCCCCCGCCTGCACCGAGACCCGCCGCCCGGACTGCAGCAGGGTGCGGATGGCGATGCACATCTCCATGTCGCCGCCGCGGTCGAAGTAGCCCACCGCCCCGGCGTAGGGGCCGCGCCGGGCCGGCTCCAGCTCGTCGATGATCTCCATGGCCCGCACCTTGGGCGAGCCGGTGACGGTGCCGGCCGGGAACGAGGCCGCCAGCACGTCCAGCGCCGAGAGCCCGGGGGCGAGCCGCCCCTTCACCTCCGACACCAGGTGCATCACGTGGGAGTAGCGCTCCACGGTGCGCAGGGCGGTGAGGCGCACCGAGCCGACGCGGGACACCCGACCCACGTCGTTGCGCCCCAGGTCCACCAGCATCACGTGCTCGGCGTTCTCCTTGGGATCGGCGCGGAGCTCGGCCTCCAGCCGCCCGTCCTCGGCGGCATCGCGGCCGCGCCGGCGGGTCCCGGCGATGGGGCGCAGGGTGACCTCGCCGTCCTCCAGCTTCACCAGCGTCTCCGGCGAGCTGCCCACCAGCGCCTGCGATCCCGCCTGCAGGTAGAAGAGGTACGGTGAAGGGTTCACCCGGCGCAACGCGCGGTAGACCTCGAAGGGGGGCACGCCCACCTCGGCGTCGAAGCGCTGCGAGAGGACGATCTGCTGGCAGTCTCCGGCGCGGATGTAGGCCTTGGCGCGGCGCACCGCGGCCTCGAACTCCTGGCGCGCTACCCGGGGGCGCAGCTCGGCCGGCCGGCCGGTCCGCGGGGCACGCCGGTCGCGCAGCGGGCGGGAGAGCGCGCCCAGGGTGCGCCCGATGCGGGCCAGCGCCCCGTGGTACAGGGCGCGCGGGTCGTCCCCCGGGTCCATGCGCACCTCGACCATCACGTGGAGGGAGTGGCGGCGGTTGTCGAAGGCCACCACCTCGTCGAAGTCCATGAAGAGGGCGTCCGCAAAGCCCAGCTCGTCGCGGCCGGCGATGGGCACCCGCGGCTCGAAGAGCTTGACCGCGTCGTAGGAGAGGTAGCCCACCAGCCCCCCGGCGAAGCGGGGCGTCCCGGGGACCCGCACCGCCTGGTGACTGCTGAGCAGCCGGCGGACGCGGTCCAGCGGGTCGCCGCCCTGGCCGTGGCGCCAGCTCATGACGCTCCGCGGGCCGGCGCCCAGGAAGGAGAAGCGGGCCGAGCGCTCGCCGCCCTCCACCGACTCCAGCAGGAAGGCGTGGCGCGCGCCGCGGGAGACCTTGAGGAAGGCCGACACCGGCGTCTCGGTGTCGGCGTCCACCTCCACCCGCACCGGGACGGCGCGGCCGGGGCGGATCAGCGAGAGGAAGGCGTCGGGTTCCGGCTGCGGCCGCAGGTCAGTGGCGCCAAAGGAACACCGTCATGCCATCACCCGGCGGGCCGGTCCGGGGACCTCGGCCGCGTCCCTGGCCACGATCTTGTTCTGGCGGTCCACCAGCACCACCGTGGGCCTGTGGGCGCGGGCCTCGGACTCCTCTAGCTCCGCGAAGGTGGCCAGGATCACCAGGTCGCCGGGCCTGTTCAGATGGGCGGCGGCGCCGTTCACCGAGATGACGCCGCTGCCCCGCGGGCCCTGGATGGCGTAGGTGGTGAGGCGCGTCCCCCGGGTGATGTTCCAGACGTGGACCTGCTCGTACGGCCAGATGCCGGCCGCCTCCATGAGGTCCTCGTCGATGCTGACCGAGCCCTCGTAGTCCAGGTCGGCGTGGGTGACGGTGGCCCGGTGGATCTTCGACCTGAAGAAGCTGCGGCGCATGGCTGGAGGGTGCTTAAATACCTGCTTGCGCCCCGGCGCGCAAGGATCACCGGCGCCCGGGGGGTCCCGCATGCGCCGCGCCGCCCCCCTCCCCGCCCTCCCGCCGCCCCCCGCGGGCCAGGCCGCCGGGTGGCATCGGGCCGACGCCGCGCCGGGGGAGCCTGGCTAGTGCCCTCGGCCGCCGCCCGGCGTCGCGTCGAGATCCACGCCGCCGCCCGCGCCCGGCCGGCGGACTTCCTGCGGCTGGACCCAGACGCCTTCCGCTTCCGCCTGGGCACCTCGCTGGCGGACTTCGCCGTCCCGGTCCAGGTGGCCGCCGACGCCGCCGCCATCGTCGACGGCGCGGCCGCCCAGGTGGCGCTGCTGCTCGCCACCTTCCACCGGCGCCTGGCGCCCGCGGGCGAGCTGGACAGCCTCTACCTCCGCGAGGACTACGCCAGCCTCCCCGCCGCCGAGGACCTGCTCGGGCCGAGCGGCGGCGGGACCGACCTGCGCGCCGCCGCGCAGCTGGGGGCGGCGGCGCACCCGGCGCTCGCCGGCGGCGTCACCTGCGCCTGGATGGGCCCGGGCGGGAAGGGGCGGTCGCTCACCGCGCTGTGGATCGAGGTGGCGCGGCGGGCCCTGGCCGAGATGGCGGCCGGGCGCGAGCGCGAGCCCACGCCGCTGGTGGCGGTGGCGGCCCTGTACGGCGCGCTCCTCGGCGCCGGCGAGGCGGTGCGGCAGGCGCTGCCCGGCCCACCGCTGGATCGCCACCTTCGCAGCGCCGCCATGACGGCGCTGTGGGTGGCCGCCCGAACCGGCCTGTCGCGGGCCTGGAGAGACGCCGGCCGGCAGGCCGAGGGTTCGCTCTGGGCCAGGCTGGAGGCGGCGCTCTCGCCGCTCGGGCTCCTGGGCGGCCGCGCCCAGGTGGCCTCGGGCGGCTCCACCCTCTACGGCCTCGAGCTCTCCGCGGGCCTGCCTCGCGCCGACGAGGTCCAGGGCCGGCTGGCGCAGGGCCTGGACGCCGAGGCGGCGGCGGCCGAGCTGGATCACGCCCTGGCCGGGGACGATGAGGGGTCGCGGCGGGCCGAGATGCAGGTAGCCCAGGCGCGCCTCCGCGAGGCGCTCTCCGGCGCGGTGCTGGCCGCCGAGGCCTCCGGGCAGGTCGCCGCCGCCGACCTGCGGGCCCTCCTCTACGCGCCCGGAGGCCTGGCGGCGCTGGCGGACGAGGCCGGGCGCAAGGCGCTCCGGAGGCGGATGGCCGAGGTCGAGCCGGCGCTCCCGGCCGGCGGGGCCCGCGGGGCGCTGGAGGCGGCCGGGCGGGCCCTGAAGGGCTTCAGGGGGAAGGAGCCCGCGGCCGCCTTCGGGCTCAAGCGGGCCGAGGCCCGGCGCGAGTACGCCGCCTGCGCCGCGGCCATGCTGTGCGACGCCGCCCTGGAGCGGATGGCGCAGCCGCTGCGGCGGGCCATCCTCTTTCGCACCGGGGCCGAGGCCGAGGGCGGGGCCGAGGCCGAGTGGGAGGCCGGGCGCCTGTACCGGATCTCGGCTCGTCCGGCCCCCATCCTGCGGGCCGCCGCCGGGCGGCCGCTCGGCCACCTCTTCGCCGACCTGAAGGACTTCACCCGGCGGACCGCGCTGCTGGGACAGGCGGCCATGGCCGAGTTCCTGCGGCGCGAGTTCTACCTGCCCATCCTGGCCGCCGCCAAGGAGCACTTCGGAGGGATGCAGCACCTCGCCGACCGCGGCGGGGTCTCCGTGAACAACCTGCTGGGAGACGCCATCTCGCTCTCCGGCGACATCCAGGAGCTGGTGGCGCTGGCGGGCGAGATCCGCCGCCTCATGGCGGCCTACGGCCGGCGCCTCGACCGCGAGATCTCCGGGGAGGCCATCGCTCGCCAGGTGGCCTCCATCGAGGAGGGGTTCCGCTCGGCCCTGGCCGCCGCCGCCCGCGAGGCCGCCGAGGCGCGCGCGGCCGCGAGCCGAGCCGCCGCGGGTCCGCCCCAGGCCGAGGCGGCGGCCCGCGCGGCCCGGGCCGCGGCGGCGCTGGCGCGCCTGGAGGCGGAGCGCGACCGCGCCGTGGCGCGGGCCCGCGGCGAGGGGCTGGAGGCGGGGATCTTCGTCAGCCACGGCCCGGCGCCGCTCCTGGTGGCCATCGACGACGAGGTCTTCGGCCACAACCGGGTGGCCATCGCCGACAAGATCAACGAGTCGGCCCGCGGCACGGCCAGGGCGGCGCCGGCGCGGGCCCGGGCCGACGCCCTCCTGGCCGCGGAGCGGGCGGCCCGCCAGGACCCGCGCCTCCCCCATGCCTGGAGCGTCTTCGTGGGGCAGCCGCTCTCCCTGACGCTGCCGCCGGAGGTGGAGGCGGCCGCCCTGGCCGCGGCGCGGGTCGGCGACCTGGCGGGGGCCCTGCGGGCGGTGTCGGCGCCGGTGCGCCAGGCGCTCCTCCAGGCGGCGCGGGACGAGGCCGCCGAGCGCGGCGACATCTACAACGGGGGGGCGGCGCTCTCGGGAGAGGCGCTGGAGGCCTTCCTGTCGGCGGCGGGGCGCGCGCGCGCGGTGCGGCGCGCCGAGGTGCCGCCGGATCGGATCCCGGAGGCGCTGCGGCGGCGCTGGTTCTTCGGGAACGGGCCAGAGACCCTGGTGGCCTGCCTCCACCCCGACGGCCGGCTGGCCGAGGTGTTCCGCTACGCCGGCAAGGCCACCTTCAAGGGGATCGGCGACGTGCCGGTGTGGGAGCTGTGCGCCGACGCCGGCCTGGCCCTGGCCGGCACCGTGGTCCGCGGCTGAGGGCGCTCGATCCGGGAGGGCGGCCCGGTCTGGCCGGAGGCCGCCTCCGCAGCGAGCATCGAGCGCCGTGATGCGCGCGACCCGGTGGCTGCGCTTGCGGCGAGCAACCGTGGCGGCGGGGAGGCCCGGGCGTGTCACTTGCGGGCCACCTTCTGCAGCTGCGAGTCGATGACCTCCTTGAACTTCTCGAAGGGCTGCGCGCCGACCACCTTCTCCCCGTTGACCACGAAGGTGGGCGTGCCGGTGATCCCCAGCCGCGCCGCCAGCGCCTGGTCCTCCTCGACGCGGGCCCTGAGCCTCGGGTCCGCCTGCGCGCCGCGGAAGCGGGCGAGGTCCAGCCCCAGCTCCCTGGCGTAGCGCTCCAGGCTCTGCGGGTCGAGGGCCTGCTGGTTCTGGAAGAGCTTGTCGTGCATCTCCCAGAACTTGCCCTGCTCGCGGGCCGCCTCGGCCGCCAGCGCCGCCGGCATGGCCTGCGGGTGCATGGCCAGGGGCTGGTGCTTCCACACCACCCGGACCTGGTTCCCGTAGCCCTGCTCCACCTGCTTCAGGGTGGGGAGGGCGCGGCTGCAGAAGGGGCACTGGAAGTCGGAGAACTCCACCACGGTCACCGGCGCCCGCGGGTTGCCCCGGACCGGGTCATCGGGGCGGACGGCCACCGGCTGGGGCGCGGCCGGGGCCGGCCCGGCCGGGGCGGCGGACGCCACCGCCTTCACGTTTTCGTCGCAGATGCGATCGGAGAAGCCGCCGTCGAGCTTGACGCCCTTCTTGAGGAGGCCGTCGGCCTTCCTCACCTCCTCGTCCACCAGCCGCTTGAAGGCATCGATGGGAACCGCCCCCACCAGCTGCCGGCAGTTCACGAAGGAGGTAGGGGTCCCGCTGGCGCCGACCGAGTTGCCGAGCCTCATGTCCTCCTCGACGCGGGCCCTGGCGGCCGGCGACGCCATGGCAGCCTTGAACCTGCGCAGGTCGAGCCCCAGCTGCTTCGCCCACTGCTCGTACATGGGGGGAGCCAGCTGCTGCTGGTTCGCGAACATGAGGTCGTGCATGGGCCAGAACTTGCCCTGCTCGCGGGCCGCCTCGGCGGCCAGCGCCGCCGGCATGGCCTGCGGGTGCATGGCGAGCGGCTGGTTCTTCCAGACGACGCGCAGGTCGCTCCGGTAGGTCTCCTCGAGCTGCTTCAGCGTCGGCTCGACGCGGGCGCAGAAGGGGCACTGGAAGTCCGAGAACACCACCAGCGTCACCTTGGCGGCCTTCGGCCCCTTGACCGGATCGTCCGGCCGGACCGGAACCTTGCTCGCCGACGAGGGCGGGGGCGGCGGCGCCTGCGGCGACGGGGCGGCCCCGCCCGCCAGCATCACCGGCGCGGTGGCGCCCTTCTCGGCGACGCGGGCGTACACCTCGCGGGCCGGGGTCCCGGCCTTGACCATGGCTTCGGCCTTCTGCAGCTCCTCCTCGACAATCGGCTTGAAGGCCTCGAAGGGCAGGGCCCCGGCGACCTTGCGGCCGTTGATGAAGAAGGTGGGCGTCCCCCCGGCGCCCAGGCCCCGCATCAGCGCCTGGTCGCGCTCGATGCGGGCCTGGTGCCTGGTGCCGTCCAGGGCGCGGCGAAAGGCGGCCAGGTCCAGCCCCAGGTCCTGGGCGGCCTTCTCCAGGGCCGGCCGATCCAGCGCCGGCGCCAACTCGAAGAGCTTGTCGTGCATGGCCCAGAACTTGGCGTCGCCGCCCTGGGCGCGGGCCTCCTCGGCGGCCACGGCCGCGGGGAGCGCCCGGGGGTGGAACGGCAGCGGGTTGTGCTTGAAGACGAAGCGGACCTTGCCGCGCCAGGCCTCCTCGATCTGCTTCAAGGTGGGCAGCACCCGCTTGCAGAAGGGGCACTCGAAGTCCGACGACTCGACGATGGTGACCAGGGCGTCGGCGGGGCCCTTCACCGGCGAGTCGTCGAGCGGTACCCGGTAGACCGCCTTCGGGTCCTCCTGCGGTCGGGCCGGCGGCTGCGCCGGCGGCGGGCGGGCGCCGCCGAAGCGCTCGGTGACGCCCTTGAGCACGTTCCGCCTCTGCTGCTCGGAGAGGCCGGCCAGCGTTCCCGGCGGGAGATCCGACTCCTTGACCCACCCGGCGGGCACGTCCACCGACTTGCCCGATCCGCCCCCGACGCCGGCCATGCTGGCGCCGACCGCGCCCACCACCAGGCCCACCACCAGCGCCACGATCCAGCTGGCGTGCCCCTGCTTGCTCGCGTGCTTCTCCGTGGACACGAACGCGCTCCTTTCCGCCTCTCGACCCTCGAAGGGTCCTGGAAATCCCTAGAAGCTGAAGAACACCCCGCCGCGCGCCAGGAGCGGCAGGCCGAAGGCGGAGGAGAGCGGGATGCCGGTGTCGGCCTCCAGGAAGCCGCCCACGACGTCGGTGACGCGCAGCTCCACCCCGCCGCCGAGGAGCAGCCAGCGCCAGTCGAGCGAGCCGTTGGGGCCGGCCACGTCCAGCGCCCCCCGGAGGTAGAAGGGCTGGGAGATGGCCCAGTGGACCCCAGGCCGGAGGCCGAAGTAGTTGCCGGGCGCCATCCCCAGCACCAAGCCCAGCTCCAGCGCCCACCCCTTGCCCAGCGCGTATCCGCCCACGAGCTCGACCTCGAACACCCCGGTGGGTCCGGAGAGGTCGCCGCCGCCGCCGAGGTCCGCCGCGGCGGTGAAGCCGCTCGACGGCCGGCTCTCGCCGCGCCGCCGGTCCTGGGCCGAGGCGGGCGCGCAGACGGCGGCGGCGAGGAGGGCAGCGGCGAGGAGGGGTCGGCTCGGCACGGGGCGTGAGACTACCTCCCGACCGGGTCCCTCGCAAGGACACGGGCGCAGGGCAGATTTCCTCCGATCGGGCTTCACCGGCGCCCCTCCGCCCACTGGGCGCGGCCTCCGGACCGGGCCGGGCCGCGCCTCCCTCCCGGGCGGCGAGGCGAGAGGAAGCGGGCGCCCCAGTCGTTGCCCCCGCGCCCGAGGACGGGTTAAAGGCACGGGCGACCCTGGCCATGGCCGCCGCCACCGACCTGCCGGTCCCGGACCGGACCATCGACACCTCCGGGCTGCTCTGCCCCGCCCCCATCGTGGAGACGGCCAAGGCGGTGCGGGCGCTCAAGGCGGGGGCGGTGCTGTGCGTCATCGCCACCGACCCCGGAATCCAGCTCGACATGCCCATGTGGTGCCGGGCCACCCACCACGAGCACCTGGGCACGGTGCGGGATGGAGCCGCCTTCAGGAGTTACGTGCGCAAGCGGGGCCGGTGAGCTAGACCAGGGAACCGCCCTTAGCCCGGGTGGCGCGCGACATGAGCCAGGGAACCGCCAAGGCCATCGGCATGATCTCGGGGGGGCTCGATTCCACCCTGGCGGTGGCGCTGGTGAAGCGCCAGGCCATCGAGGTGAAGGCGGTGAGCTTCTACACCGGGCTGTGCATCACCGAGACCCAGCGCCGCAAGGGGGGGCGGGCCGACGGGACCATCCCCCAGAACGAGGCGCTGCGCGCGGCCGCCGACCTGGAGGTGGACGTCGAGTACGTCGACCTCTCCGGCTCGGGCTACCTGGACGTCATCGTGAACCCGCGCTTCGGCTACGGCGCCAACGCCAACCCCTGCGTCGACTGCCGCATCTTCATGATGCGGGCGGCCCGGGAGATCATGGAGCGGGAGGGGGCGGCCTTCGTCTTCACCGGCGAGGTGCTGGGACAGCGCCCCAAGAGCCAGCGGCGCGACACCCTGCGCACCGTGGAGCGGGAGAGCGGTCTCGAGGGGCGGCTGCTGCGGCCGCTCTCGGCCAGGCTCCTCGAGCCGACCATCGCCGAGCGGGAGGGGCTGGTGGACCGCTCCCGGCTCCTGGACATCAGCGGCCGCTCGCGCCAGCGCCAGATGGCCCTGGCCCGGGAGCTGGGCATCGCCGGTTGGCCCCAGCCGGCCGGGGGCTGCTGCTACCTCACCGACGAGGCCTTCGCCCGCAAGTTCTTCGACGTCCTCGACGCCCGCGAGGCGCTGGGCCAGCCGCGCCGCATCACCCGCGACGACGTGCTGCTGCTCTCCACCGGGCGCCACTTCCGGCTCTCGCCGCGGTCGCGGCTCCTGGTGGGGCGCAGCGAGGTGGAGAACGCGCTCCTGGAGCATCATTGCGACGGACGGGCCCGGGTGGAGGCGAGGGGGCTCATGGGCCCGGTGGCGCTGGTGGATGGCGAGCCCACCTGGGAGGAACGCGTGCTGGCGGCACGCATCGTGGCCCGCTACGGCAAGGGCAAGGACCTGCCCGCCGTCGAGGTGGAGTGGCGCGAGGGCGATCTCGTCGAGGTCTACCAGGTCGAGCCCTTCCGCGACGAGGCGGTCCTCGAGGCCCTGCGGGTCTAGCGCCGACCGGCTTCACCGCCCCCGGTGGCGAGCTCGGGTGATCGCCCATCCGCCCTGGAAGGCAGGGCTTTTCCGTCGGTCCCTCCGCGTTTTACAGCGTTGACAGCCACACGGGCTGAGGGACGTCTCGATTGACGGGCCCCATCGCGATAGTCGCCCCACATCGACGCGCGAGGCGTGGTATCCCTCCCCCCGGACCCTCCCACGAAACCCCGCACCTCGCGAGGACTCCCGATGGCGACCAAGCGCATCTACTCCTTCGGCGGAGGCAAGGCCGAGGGCAACAAGGACATGAAGGAGGTGCTCGGCGGCAAGGGCGCCGGCCTGGCCGAGATGTCGAACATCGGGATCCCGGTGCCGCCCGGCTTCACCATCACCACCGAGGTGTGCACCGCGTTCTACAAGGGCGGCGGCAAGCTCCCCCGGGACGTGGTCCCAACCATGCGCGCGGCCCTCGCCAAGGTGGAGGCCCTCACCGGCAAGAAGTTCGGCGACCCGGAGAACCCCCTCCTGGTCTCGGTGCGCTCCGGGGCGCGGGTCTCCATGCCTGGGATGATGGACACGGTCCTGAACCTGGGCCTGAACGACCGCACCGCGGTGGGGCTGGCACGCCGGAGCGGCAACCAGCGCTTCGCCTGGGACAGCTACCGCCGCTTCTGCGCCATGTTCGGCGACGTGGTGCTGGGCATGAAGCCCGAGAAGAAGGAGGACCGCGATCCCTTCGAGCTGATCCTGGAGAGGAAGAAGCGCGCCCAGGGCGTGAAGCTCGACTCCGAGCTGCCGGTGGAGGCCCTCCAGGAGTTGGTGACCGAGTTCAAGGCGGAGGTGAAGGCCCGCAAGGGCGTGACCTTCCCCGACGACCCCATGGACCAGCTCACGGCGGCGGTGGAGGCGGTCTTCCGTTCCTGGGAGAACGACCGCGCCATCGCCTACCGCAAGCTGAACAACATCCCCTCCGACTGGGGCACCGCGGTGTCGGTGCAGTCCATGGTCTTCGGCAACATGGGGGAGGACTCCGGCACCGGCGTGGCCTTCACCCGCAACCCGGCCACCGGCGAAAACGTCTTCTACGGCGAGTTCCTGGTGAACGCCCAGGGCGAGGACGTGGTGGCCGGCATCCGCACCCCCCAGAAGATCGCCGAGCTGGAGGCCCGCTTCCCGGCCATCGCCCGCCAGCTGGAGCAGGTGCGCCACCGGCTGGAGAGGCACTACCGCGACATGCAGGACATCGAGTTCACCATCGAGCGCGGCAAGCTCTACGTGCTGCAGACCCGCTCCGGCAAGCGCACCGGTCTGGCGGCAGTGCGCATCGCCGTGGAGATGGCCAGCCAGCGCCTCATCTCGTCCGACGAAGCGCTCCTGCGCGTCGAGCCCATGGCGCTGAACCAGCTCCTGCGGCCGGTGTTCGACGCGGCCCAGTGGCAGCGCGCCATGAAGGAAGGGCAGTACCTGGCCAAGGGGCTCCCGGCCGGGCCGGGCGCGGCCTCGGGGCGGGTGGTGTTCTTCGCCGAGGACGCCGAGGCCTGGAAGGCCCGCGGCGAGACGGTGGTGCTGTGCCGCCACGAGACCAGCCCGGAGGACATCCGGGGCATGGACGCGGCGGTGGGCTTCCTCACCGCCTTCGGCGGCATGACCTCCCACGCCGCCCTGGTGGCCCGGCAGATGGGCAAGGTGGCGGTGGTGGGCTGCGACGCCCTGGCCTTCGACTACCGCGAGCGGGTGATGCGGGTGGCCGCGCCCGGCGGCGAGCGGGTGGTGAAGGAGGGAGACTGGATCTCCGTCGACGGCTCGAGCGGCGAGGTGGTGGCCGGCCAGGTGAAGACCACGCCCTCGGAGGTGATCCAGGTCCTCGTCGAGAGGACGCGCCAGCCCGGCGGGGCCCCCGTCTACCAGCAGTACGCGCGCCTGCTGGCCTGGGCCGACCAGGTCCGCCGCCTCAAGGTGCGCGCCAACGCCGACCAGCCCGACCAGGCCGAGACCGCGGTGGCCTTCGGCGCCCAGGGCATCGGTCTGTGCCGCACCGAGCACATGTTCTTCGGCGAGGGGAAGATCGGCCCCATGCGGGAGATGATCGTCGCCGAGAACGAGGCCGACCGGCGCAAGGCCCTGCAGAAGCTCCTGCCCCTGCAGCGCGAGGACTTCAAGGGGCTCTTCCGGGCCATGGGCTCGCGCCCGGTGACCATCCGCACCATCGACCCGCCGCTCCACGAGTTCCTGCCCCAGGACGAGGCCGGGATCGCCCAGCTGTCCCGGGCCACCGGCAAGAGCGTCGACCGGATCAAGGCGCGCATCCACGAGCTGCACGAGTCGAACCCCATGCTCGGCTTCCGCGGCTGCCGCCTGGGCATCGCCTACCCCGAGATCACCGAGATGCAGTCGCGGGCCATCCTGGAGGCGGCCTGCGAGGTGGCCGCCGAGGGCGTGGAGGTGGTGCCCGAGGTGATGATCCCGCTGGTCGGGGAGAAGAAGGAGCTCGACGACCAGGCGCGGCTGGTGCGCGCCACCGCCGAGGCGGTCTTCGAGGAGAAGGGGCGCAGGGTGAAGTACGCGGTGGGGACCATGATCGAGGTCCCGCGCGGCGCGCTCACCGCCGGCCGCATCGCCGAGACCGCCGAGTTCTTCTCCTTCGGCACCAACGACCTGACCCAGACCGCCTTCGGTATCTCCCGCGACGACGTGGGGCCGGTGCTGCAGACCTACCTCAAGAAGGACATCTACGCCGTGGACCCCTTCGTCACCGTGGACCGGGAGGGCGTGGGGCAGCTGATGCGGATCGCCGTCGAGCAGGGGCGCAAGGCGCGCCCGGGCATGAAGCTCGGCATCTGCGGCGAGCACGGCGGCGACCCGAGCTCGGTGGAGTTCTGCCACGAGGTCGGGCTGGACTACGTCTCCTGCTCCCCCTACCGGCTGCCCATCGCCCGCCTGGCCGCGGCGCAGGGAGCGCTCAGGGAGCGGGCGGCCGCCCGCAAGGCGGCGGGAGCGCGGCGGAAGGCCAAGCCCATCCGCCGCCTGGCCGCGCGGCGCGGGCGGCGCTGACCGGCTGTCGCACCATTCCCCACGGCCGGCGCACCGGGTCCGGGACCGCGGGGGGCGCGATTTTGACCGGCGGCCCTCCATGGGGCACACTGGCCGGAAGACGACGGAACCGCCTCGCTCGCCCCGACGAATGGATCGCCGCCGCCTCGCCCCCCTCCTGCTCCTGGGAAGCGCCGTCTTCTTCGGGGGGCTGGCCATCCCCTGGCACGGGACCGCCTCCGAGGCTCCGGCCGCGGCCGCGCGGTCCGACGCCAAGCCGCCCGCCGCCGAGCCGGACGCCGCCCGGCTGGCGCTGGGGGACTTCGAGCTCGACGAGGACTCGGGCCGGTACGTGGCCCCGCTGGGGGGCGGCCGGGCGGTGCTCACGCTGGCGCCCCGGCTCCAGGCGCGCCTGAGCCGGGTCCTGGCCGACTACCGGGTGCCCTGGGGCGCCACCGTGCTCCTCGAGCCGCGCACCGGCCGGGTGCTGGCGCTGGCCGAGTACTCGCAGCGCGAGCCGGAGGCGAGCGGCCTCTCCTTCCGGGCCATGGCCCCGGCGGCCAGCATCTTCAAGATCGTCACCACCGCGGCGCTCTTGCAGCGCGGGGTCGAGCCCGAGGCCGAGGTCTGCTACCATGGCGGCAAGCACGCACTCTCGCCGCGCAACCTGGCCGACGACCCGCGGCGCGACCGGCGCTGCCTGAGCCTGGCCTCCGCGCTCGGGCACAGCGCCAACGCCGTGTTCGCCAAGCTGGCCGACCGCGGCCTGTCTCCCGAGCTCCTCCGCAGCGAGGCCGAGCGCTTCCTCTGGAACGTCCCCATCCCCTTCGCGCGGCCGGTGGAGATCTCCCAAGCGGTGATCCCCGACGACCCCTTCGCGCTGGCCGAGACCGCGGCCGGCTTCGGGCCGGTGCGCCTCTCGGCGCTGCACGGGGCCCTGGTGGCCGCCATCGTGGCCAACGGGGGGCTCTTCGTGCCCCCGGAGATCGTGGACTCGGTGGAAGGCGCGCCGCGCCCCGGGAGCCCCACCGCCCGGCGGGTGGTCGACGAGCGGGTGGCGGCGGCCCTGGGGGCGATGATGCGCACCACCGTGACCGAGGGCACGGCGCGCCGCTTCTTCCACGACCGCCAGGCGCGCGCCGCCTTCGGCGACCTGCCCATCGCCGGCAAGACCGGCTCGCTCTCCGAGAAGGACCCCTTCCGCGACTACTCCTGGTTCGTGGGCTTCGCTCCGGCGGACGACCCCCAGGTGGCGGTGGCCAGCGTGGTCGTGAACGAGCGACTGTGGCGCGTCAAGGCCCCCTACGTGGCCCGCGAGGCGCTGCGGGCCTGGTTCGAGGGGGTCCGCGGCCGCGCCCACG
>DASRTO010000294.1:0-3286 GCA_035655915.1 Anaeromyxobacteraceae bacterium | reverse complement strand
CCGCCCCACGCGCCGTCAGGCGGGGCTCGTCCCCCGGACGGGGCTCGACGTGCTCGCCGCCTCGCCCCGCCCGGCCCCATCGGGCGTCCCGCCGCGCCAGGGGCTATAATTCGGCGATGGTGCGCAGAGAATTCCGTCCCGGCCGCCTGGTGATGGCGGCCCTGGTGGGTGCCGCGTTCTTCGCGGGGCTGGGCCTCGACCACGTGGCCCAGGCGGCGCGCCGGGACGCCTCGCAGCCCTACCGCTCGCTGGACGTCTTCTCCGAGGTGCTCTCCGCCATCCTCAACAACTACGTGGAGGAGGTGAAGGAGAAGGACCTGGTCTACGGGGCCATCGACGGCATGGTGGGCCGGCTCGACCCACACAGCCAGTTCATGCGGCCCGACGTCTACCGCCAGATGCGGGACGAGACCACCGGCGAGTTCGACGGGCTGGGACTGGAGGTCACCGTCCGCGACGACGTGCTCATGGTGGTCTCGCCGCTGGCCGACTCCCCCGGCGAGCGGGCCGGCATCCGCCCCGGCGACCGCATCCTCAAGATCGACGGCACACCCACCCGCGACCTGGCCCTGGTGGAGGTCATCCGCCGCATGAAGGGCCCGGCCGGCACCAAGGTGGTGCTGGAGATCATGCGCGACGGCTTCTCCGCCCCGCAGGCGCTCACGCTGGTGCGCGACCACGTGCGCACCGTGAGCGTGGAGTGGAGGGTGCTGGACCCGGACCTGGGCTACGTCTGGGTCAAGGTGCGGAGCTTCCAGGACCGCACCGACCGCGCGCTCAAGAAGGCGCTCGACGAGGCCCGCGCCTCGCTGAAGGGGGAGGTGAAGGGGCTGGTGCTCGACCTGCGCAACGACCCGGGCGGCCTGCTCGATCAGGCGGTGCGGGTGGCCGACCGCTTCCTCAGCTCGGGCGTCATCGTCACCACCGAGGGGCGCAACAAGAAGGACCTCGATGTGGAGCGGGCGCGGGAGAAGGACACCGAGCCCGCCTACCCCATGATCGCGCTCGTCAACCGCGGCACCGCCAGCGCCAGCGAGATCGTGGCCGGCGCCCTGCAGGACCACGGCCGGGCGGTGATCATGGGGACCCAGACCTTCGGCAAGGGGTCGGTGCAGACGGTGGTGGAGCTGGAGGACGGCTCGGGCCTGAAGCTCACCATCGCCAAGTACTACACGCCCAAGCACCGCTCCATCCAGGAGCTGGGGATCACCCCCGACGTGGTGGTGCCGGAGACGGCGCCGGCGGCGCGAGGCGAGGACGACAGCCCCTCCGAGCGGGACCTGAAGCGCCACCTGAAGAACGAGGGGGCGGCCGGCCCGCAGGCGCAGCGGCCGAATCCGTCGCTCAAGGACGACTACCAGCTCCGCACCGCGGTCGACTACCTCAAGGCGGCCCACATCTTCAAGGCCAGCTCCGGCGAGGAGCCGGCCCGGGCCGCCAGGCGGTGAACGCGCGTCTTCGCCGACGCGCCAGGGAGATTTCCCCTGACGCATCGCGGCGTTTTGCGTTGACATCCCGTGCCGACCGGTTATCATCCGCGCCGCTTCCCGAAGGGTGCACGGCCGGGTGGGCCCGTGACCGGAGGTGAGCGGTATCGCGGCGCGCCCCCGGGCGCGCCGCGGCGTTCAACCCCAGATGACTCCAATCGAGATCGCGGTCGTCGCCGCCTACGTGCTGGTGCTGCTGGTCCTGTCGGTGTACGGGTCGCACCGGTACTTCATGGCGTACCTCTACTACCGCCACAAGTACCGGCTGCCCGTGCCCCGGGCGCGCTTCCAGGAGTTGCCGCGCGTCACCGTGCAGCTGCCGATCTTCAACGAGATGTTCGTGGTGGAGCGCCTGGTGGGCGCGGTGTGCGCCATCGAGTACCCCCGCAACCGGTTCGAGGTGCAGGTCCTCGACGACTCGACCGACGAGACCCAGGGCATCGCCCGCGCCTGCGTGGAGTGCTGGCGGGCGCGCGGGGTCGACATCCACTACCTGCACCGGCAGGACCGCCGCGGCTTCAAGGCCGGGGCCCTGGAGAACGGGCTGCGGACCGCCACCGGCGAGTACGTGGCGGTGTTCGACGCCGACTTCGTGCCCGGCCCCGATTTCCTGCTCCGCACGGTGCACTTCTTCACCGACCCGCAGGTGGGGATGGTGCAGGTGCGCTGGGAGCACCTGAACCGCGGCTTCTCCACCCTGACTCAGGTGCAGAGCATCCTGCTCGACGCGCACTTCGTCATCGAGCACACCGCCCGCAACCGCTCCGGCCGCTTCTTCAACTTCAACGGCACTGCCGGCATCTGGCGGCGCGAGACCATCGGCGCCGCCGGCGGCTGGCAGCACGACACCCTCACCGAGGACCTGGACCTCTCCTACCGGGCCCAGCTGGCCGGCTGGAAGTTCGTCTTCCTGCCGGAGGTGACCGCCCCGGCCGAGATCCCGGTGGAGATGAACGCCTTCAAGAGCCAGCAGCACCGCTGGGCCAAGGGCTCGATCCAGACGGCGCTGAAGCTCCTGCCCCGCATCTTCGAGAGCGGCCTGCCCCGCGAGGTGAAGAAGGAGGCCTTCTTCCACCTCACCGCCAACGTCGGCTACCTGCTCATGATCCCGCTGGCCATCCTCATGCCCATCGCGGTGGCGGTGCGAGTCTCCCACGGCTGGTTCGAGGTGCTGCTGCTCGACCTCCCCTTCTTCGCCGCCGCCACCATGAGCGTGTGCGTCTTCTACGTGGCCAGCCAGCGCGAGGTGGGCGCCAGCCGCTGGCAGCGGGTGAAGTACCTGCCGGTGCTCATGGCCCTCGGCATCGGGCTCTCGGTGAACCAGGCCCGGGCGGTGCTCGAGGCGCTCCTCGGCCACCAGTCCGGCTTCACCCGCACCCCCAAGCTGGGGGTACAGGGCTCCGGAGAGCCGGTGGCACGCCGCCGCTACAAGGTGGCGGCGAGCCTGCAGCCGCTCCTGGAGATCGGCCTGGCGGCCTATTTCACGGCGGCGGTGGTGTGGGTCGCCGACCTCGGCGTGCTCTACTCGCTCCCCTTCCTCATGCTCTTCCAGGCCGGCTTCGCCTACGTGGGCCTCGCCAGCGCGGTGGAGGCGCTCAAGGACCTGTGGGGCCGCCTGGCCCCGCCGGAGCCCCGCACCGTAGAAGAGTAGAGGGGGGCTCGTCCCCGGTTCTACTGGGTGAACTACTTGGACTCGGTCTAAAGATCCGCCGCCCATCCCAGGGCCGCCGGCTCGAGCGACTTCTCGTACACGGTAACCCCCCGCTCGAGGCGCCCCACCGCGGCGAAGCCGAGGCGGG
>DASRTO010000293.1:0-5952 GCA_035655915.1 Anaeromyxobacteraceae bacterium | reverse complement strand
GTAGACCTTCACGTTCTGGACGCCGGCCCGCCGCAGCGCCAGGTACTGGAACGAGCCGCGCCCCAGCCCCACGTGGCAGTAGCTGATGACGGTCTTGCCCGGGGCGTAGCCGTTCTTCTCCAGCTTCTGGACCTGCTTCTTCAGCTCGGCCTCGTCCTTGAACATCGGCTTGCCGGCCTCGGCCCCCTTGTTGCCGGCGTACTTGGTGAAGGGCGAGAAGACCGCGCCGGGAATGGCGCCGCCACGCTTCACCGCCTCGTCCTTGCCGGGGGCCGAGAGCGCCGACTGCAGCGTCTTGCCGGTGTACTCGTCCAGGTTGTGGCGGGCGTCCAGGACGAGGTAGTGGGCCGAGTCGCCGGTGGCCTTCTTCACCTCGTCGACCGAGGCGATCATGCCCCACTGCACGGCGGGCGCGAACGCCTTGGGCGCGGGCTTGGCGGCCGGGCCGGCCTCCACGGCGCCGCCGCGGGCCTTCCAGGTGGCCAGGCCCCCGTCGAGGATGCGGACGTCCTTCACCCCGTACAGGGTGAGGAAGAACCAGCCGCCGCTGGCGTCGACGCCGTGGCCGACGTCGTAGACCACCACCTTGTTGCCGGCGTCGATGCCCAGCTCGCCGATGACCTTGGCGGCGCGAGGCTCGCACATGGGCAACCCCTTGCAGGCGCGGACGTCGTCGAGGAGGTGCAGGTCGTGGGAGTAGGCCGAGGCCGAGCCGGGGATGTGCTCCTTCTCGAAGTCCTTGTCGGTGCCGGCGAAGAGGAAGCGGACGCCGGGCTTACCCACGAGCCCCTTGGCCTCGTCGGCGGAAATGAGCTCGCCGGCCCATCCGGGAAAGGCGGCCAGCACGGCCGCCAGGGCGAATGCGGTGCGTACCATCTTCATTGCGACTTCCTCGCTGTGCGGTTGGGTGTGGATCGGGAGCGCCGGACGGCCCGTGGCGCGGAGCCGCCGCCCGGATTTCCCGGGACGCCGACCAGGCGGACGCCCCGGGCGCGCAGGTCCGGGGCTCCCAGGTCGAGGTGGTTGGCGCGATAGCCGGCGGCGCGCAGGAGCGCCGCCGCCTCGCTGGCGAGGGAGCAGTAGCGGCCGCGGCAATAGGCCACCACCTCGCGGCCGCGGGGGAGCTCGCCGAGGCGCGAGCGCAGCTCCGTCAGAGGGATGGAGCGCGCACCGGGCAGGTGCCCGGCGCGGTACTCCACCGCCGGGCGCACGTCGAGGAGCGTCACCTGGCCCGCCCGGATGCGGGCCAGCAGCGACTCCCGCTCGCCGTCGCCGAGGCCCTCGACCTCGCGGCGCAGCCGGTCCATCTCAGGCAACAGGGCCTCGGCCAGGTCGCGCAGGGCGGCGAACACCCGCGACACGCCCTCGTCGGCGAGCCGGTACTCGACCCGCTGCCCCCGCTTCTCCGCCTCGACCAGCCGCGCCGCCCGCATCTGCTGCAGGTGCTGGGAGGAGTTGGCCAGCGAGATCCCGGCCGCCTCGGCCAGCGCCTCGACGTTGCGGGAGCCCTGGCGCAGGAGGTCGAGCAGCCGCAGGCGCACCGGGCTCCCGAGGACCTTGCCGATGCGAGCCAGCTCGTCGTAGTGGGCCAGGGCGGCCCGGCGTGCGGCGGCGGCGGTGGTGGGCATATTCAAGCGGTCAATTGATTGCAGTTTCGCTTGAGCAAAGTCAAGTGGGCCTGGTCTGGAGGTCGCTCCCATCGCGACCCGGGCCAGCCCGGGTCTGCTGCCGATCCGGGTCGGCCCCTCTGCGAAAGCCGGAGCGAGCGCGAGGGATTGACGCGGCGCGGCCTGACCCTTGGTCCGGGCAGACCGGTCGGTCATCGGGAGTGGTGGCAGGCCCGGGACGCCCCATCTGGGAGGTCGGCTCCCGATCGCCGTCGTGCCCGGGATCCCCCCGCGGCAGGCTGCCGAGCCGACCCTCCGCGCCGGCGAGCGCGCGACGGGGGGCGAGCCCGGCCGTCAGGTCACCGTTCCCAGCACCACCACCGAACGCGGCTGCGCCAGGTAGGTGCGACCCTCCACCGGGAGCGCCTCGTCCCAGCCGCGGGCGTCCGCGGGCGGCGGCATGGCCGTGTCCACCAGGAGCCGCCAGCCGTCCTCGGCGGTAGGGAGCTCGAAGGGGAGCGGCTCCCAGTAGGCGTTGTAGAGGCAGTGGACGCGGGCGCCGCCGTCGAGTGCCGAGAAGCCCACCGCCAGGCTGCGCGATTCCTGGCTCCAGTCCGGGGCGCCGAGCCGCACGCCGTGCCACTCCACCCGCGACCGCGCCAGGACCTCCGAGAGGCAGAGGTCCTCGTCGCCGCGCCCCGAGGGGTTGAAGGCGAAGCGCAGGCCCACGAGCTTGCCCACGAATCGGACCAGGTCCCGGTGCCGCTCCACCA
The DNA here is from genome assembly GCA_035655915.1 of Anaeromyxobacteraceae bacterium. Lineage (GTDB taxonomy): Bacteria > Myxococcota > Myxococcia > Myxococcales > Anaeromyxobacteraceae > DASTPH01. The sequence continues at coordinate 3,572 of DASRTO010000293.1, read as the reverse complement.
GCCGCCAGTCGAGCCAGGAGATCTCGTTGTCCTGGCACCAGGCGTTGTTGTTGCCGCCCTGGGTGCGCCGGGCCTCGTCGCCCATGCCCATCATGGGGACGCCGGCCGAGAGCAGGGTCACCGTGAGGAAGTTGCGCACCTGCCGGGCCCGCAGCGCCTCCACCTCCGGATCGTCGCTTGGGCCCTCCACCCCGCAGTTCCAGGAGCGGTTGTCGTCGCTGCCGTCGCGGTCGTCCTCGCGGTTGGCCTGGTTGTGCTTGCGCTGGTACGAGACCAGGTCGTTCAGGGTGAAGCCGTCGTGGCAGGCCACGAAGTTGACGCTCTGCTCCGGCTCGCGCCCCTCGGCCTGGTACAGGTCCGGGCTGGCGAAGAGCCGGTTGGCGAGCCGCCCCACCATGCCCGGCTCGCCGCGGGCGAAGCCGCGCACGTCGTCGCGGAAGCGGCCGTTCCACTCCTTCCAGGCATCCCCCACCCACTGCCCCACCTGGTAGAGCCCGGCGGCGTCCCAGGCCTCGGCGATGAGCTTGCCTCCGGCGAGCAGCGGCTCGCTCTCGATCTCCCACACGATGGGCGGGCTCCGCTGCGGCTGCCCCGACTCGTCGCGCGACAGGATCGAGGCCAGGTCGAAGCGAAAGCCGTCCACGTGCATCTGGCCGGCCCAGAAGCGCAGCGAGTCCAGGATCAGCCGGCGCACCATGGGGTGGTTGGCCTTGAGGGTGTTGCCGGTCCCGGTGTAGTTGGCGTACCCCGACCAGTCGCGATCCAGGATGTAGTAGGCGCGGTTGTCGAGCCCGCGGAAGGAGAGGGTCGGGCCGCGCTCGTTCCCCTCGGCGGTGTGGTTGTAGACCACGTCCAGGATCACCTCGAGGCCGGCCCGGTGCAGCGCCTTGACCATGTCGCGGAACTCGTCGAGGGCCCCCAGCGGATCGCGGGCGGCGGCGTAGGCGCCGTGCGGGGCAAAGAAGGAGACCGGCGAGTAGCCCCAGTAGTTGGAGAGCCCGGCCGGCGCGTCCTGGGGGTCGAACTGGAAGACGGGCATGAGCTCCACTGCCGTCACTCCCAGGGCCAGCAGGTGCGGGATCCGCTCCACCAGGCCGGCGTAGGTGCCGCGCCGCGCCGGGGCCACGCCCGAGCTCGGGTGCGCCGTGAAGCCGCGGACGTGCAGCTCGTAGACCACGGTGCGGGAGAAGGGCCGGCGCAGCGGCGCGTCCCCTTCCCAGTCGTAGCTGGCGACGTCCGCCACCGCCGACTTCATGGCGGCGCCGGCGTTGTCACCGGGGCGGCAGGCCGCCTCGCGCTCGTATCCTGGCGGCACCGCCACCGCCCGGCCGTAGGGATCGAGGAGCAGCTTCTGCGCATCGAACCGCAGGCCGCGCGAGGGGTCGAACGGGCCGCGGGCGCGCCAGCCGTAGAGCTGCCCCGGGCGGAGGTCGGGCACCAGGACGTGCCAGTAGTGGTAGCTGCGGTGGCCGGCCGGCTCCAGGGCGACGACGCGGCTCGGGCGCGCGTCCTCGGCCCGGTCGAAGAGGCACAGCTCCATCGAGGCCGCGTCGCGCGCCCAGACGCTGAAGTTCACTCCCCCCGGCGAGGGCGTGGCGCCGAGCGGGAACGGCTTCCCCCGGCTGGTCCCGTCGTGGCTCACGCGGCGCTCCACCTCCAGGCGGCCTCGACGGCCAGCCTACACCGAGAGCCGGGTGCCGAGGCGGCGCCGACCCGGGCGGGGGCCAGGCCGGCCGCGCCCCAGGACGCGCTGGCGCCGGCGGTGGCGGACGTGGTCTGCTGCCCGGGTCCGGGTTCCCACCGAGGAGATTCCATGACCCTGTCGCGCATGACGCTCTCCGCGGCGCTGGCGGCCGCGCTCGCAACCCCCGCCCTGGCCCAGGGCCCCTGCGCCGCCGACGCCCAGCGCCTCTGCTCCGGGATCGCCCCGGGCGGCGGGCGCGTCCACGCCTGCCTCAAGTCCAACGCGGACCGCCTCTCCCCGGCCTGCCGGCAGAGCCTGGCGCAGGCCGCCCAGCGCGCCCGCGAGATCCACGAACGGTGCCAGGGAGACGTGTGGCAGTTCTGCCAGGGCATCATGCCCGGGCAGGGGCGGATCCTGGCGTGCCTCAAGTCGCACGAGGCCGAGCTGTCGCCGCCCTGCGCCGAGGAGTTCGGCCGGGCCCGGGAGAAGGTGAAGGGCATTCGCCAGGCCTGCGCCGCCGACGCCAGCCAGCTGTGCGCCGGCATCAAGCCGGGGCAGGGGCGGCTCTACGCCTGCTTGGTCTCGAATCGCGACCGCGTCTCGCCGCCCTGCCAGCAGGCGCTGGCGCGCTGAGACCTCTCGGCGGGCCGCAAGGGCCCGCCCTTCTACGGCCCGGGATTCCAGCGCCAGGTGATGCCCAGGCTGGCGATCCAGGCGGTGATGTCGTAGGTGCCGGGCAGCGGCGCCACCGCCGTGGCCGTCACCTGGTCGAACCAGGCGTAGAAGAAGCAGGCGTCGATGGCGAAGGCCTTGCTGAAGGCCCAGCCGGCGCCGACCGAGGCGGCCCAGGAATGGCCGTCGGGGAGCGAGGGGTCGTAGTAGTCCGGGTTGTAGCCGGAGTGGTCGCGGAGGACGCCGGCCCGCACCGCCAGCTCGGGCGTGGCCTGCCACTCGCCGCCGAGCCGAGCCGTCCAGCCGTCCTGGTAGTGGCGCGGCACCGTCACCTGGAACGGCAGCCCGGTCAGCGGGTCGATGGTCTGGCCCACGAAGGTGTCGGCCTGGTACACGCTGTAGCCGTCGAGGGTGTACCCGGCCACCACCTGCAGCGCGGGCGAGAGACGCCAGGCGAGCCCTAGATCCAGCTTGCTGGGGACGGTGAACTCGTGGGTGACCTTCTGGTCGGGGTAGACGGTCTGCAGCGGCGGCGGGCCGTTGAAGTGCCCGTCGCCTTCGAGCGTCTGCGATGACTTGAACCGGTAGTTGACGCCGAGCGTGACCGGGACCCCCTCGAAGGGGCCGATCTCGGCGGCCAGGCTCCCGGTGACCGAGTCGCCGGCGGTGCCCACGTGGAAGGAGCCCTCGCCGCCGGGGATGTGCACCGCCTGGGAGAGCTTCTCGGTGGTGCGGTAGTAGACGAGCCCAGCCCCGAGGCGCAACCACCTCGTCACCTCCGCGCCTGCGGAGAGGTAGAGGGCGTAGACCCGGCGATCCACCGATATGACCGCGAAACGCCCGGTCCAGTCCGGCGGCCAGTCAACCGCCCCGCCGTAGGGCGTGAGGAAGCCGAGCCCCACGCCCACGCCGCGGTCGCCGATCGTGCCGCCGAAGGCGGCGTACACCGCCGGAGGCGGCACGGTGTTCTGGCTGGTGTACGGCGACGGGTAGAGCCCGGTGGTGGTGGTCCAGGTGTCGGTCAGCTGGAGCGCGCTCCCGGCCAGCGAGACGTCGACGCCCTGGACGCGGGCCAGGGCGGCGGGGTTCACGTAGGTGGCGGGCGACCCGACCTGGGCGGCCACGGTGGCCTCGGCCATGGCCAGGTCGCGGGGGTTCACGTGCGGGACGTTGTCGCCGTTGGCGAGGGCCGCGGCCGGGACGGCGAGGAGGGCGA
>DASRTO010000292.1:0-4276 GCA_035655915.1 Anaeromyxobacteraceae bacterium | reverse complement strand
GGAGCTCCCGCCTCGTCCAGCGGAGCGCGCCCCCCTCTCCGGCGAGCTCGGCGACCTTGACGGTCTCCGCTCCCACGTCGATGCCTACGTAGCGCCCCATGGGAGCGCACCTTGTACCATCCTTCGGGCACCCCCCGGAAGGAGGTTTCTCGCAACCGCTCACGCCTCGTGAAGAATTGACGCCCCTCACCTGGGCGGCGGGTACTTGTGCAGCTTGCGCTGCAGCGACCGCCGGTGGATCCCGAGGCGGCGCGCCGCCTCGGAGACGTTGCCGCCGCAATCGGCCAGCACGCGCTGGATGTGCTCCCACTCGGTGCGGGCCAGGGAGGGCGTCTCCACCGGCCGCGGCGGCGCCCCCCCCGCGCCTCCCGCCAGCGCCGCCAGGATCTCGTCGGCGTCCGCCGGCTTGGGCAGGTACCCGACCGCCCCGCGGCGGGTGGCGTCCACCGCGGTGGCGATGCTGCCGTAGCCGGTGAGCATGAGGACCCGCATGGCGGGGTCCAGCGCCCGCAGCCCCTCCAGCACCTCGATGCCGGACATGTCGGGCATGCGCAGGTCCACCACCGCCGCGGCCGGCCGGGCCTCGCGGGCGCGGGCCAGCGCCTCGGCCCCGCCGGCGGCGGTGACGACCTCGAGCCCGCGCTCCCGCAGCGCGCGCGCCAGCCGCTCGCGCAGCGTGGCGTCGTCGTCGACGAGGAGCAGCGCCCCCCGGATGCCGTCGCTCACGACCCCACCTCCGCCGCCGGCAGGGCGATGCGGGCGGTGGTGCCCCGCCCCGGCACCGACTCCAGCGTCAGCCGCCCTCCCAGCTGCTCCACCAGGGCGCGGGCCAGGAACAGGCCGAGGCCGGTGCCGGCCCCCGGCCCCTTGGTGCTGAAGAACGGCTCTCCCGCCCGCGCCAGCACCTCCGGCGACATGCCCGCCCCGCCGTCCGCCACCTCCAGGAGCACCTCCCGCCCCGACAGGTGGGCCCGCACCCGCACCGGGCGGTCAGGCGGCGAGGCCTCGAGCGCGTTGCGCAGGAGCGCCTTGAGCGCGCGCGCCAGGCCGCGCGGCGGCCCGCGCACCACGCAGGAGGGGCCGGGCGGTTCCGCCGGCTCCACCCGTTCCCGCTCCGGCAGCCCGTCCAGGGCCGCCGCCACCCACTCGGCGGCCGGCACCGGCACCAGGGGCTCGCCGGCGTTCTCACCTGCCTGGGCCGCCATCTGCTGCAGGATGTCGCGGCAGCGCACCACCTGGGCGCGGATCAGCGCCAGGTCCGCCTGCGCCTCGGCGGTGGCGCCGCTGCGCTGCAGGGAGCGCTCCAGCTCCTTGGCCACCACGGCGATGGTGCCCAGGGGGGTGGCCAGCTCGTGGGCCGCTCCCGCCGCCAGCGTCGCCAGCGAGGCCAGCTTCTCGCGCCGCTCGCCCAGGCTGCGGGCCCGCTCCAGCTCGGCCTCGCGGGCGCCGAGCGCGCGGGTCACCCGCTGCACGATGGTGACGATGAGGACCGCCGCCAGGGCCAGGGCCACCCACATGCCCTGGAGGTGGAGCGTCATCATCGCCTGGTGCTCGTGCACGCGGAAGGGGGCCAACACTTGAAGTGGGAAGAGCGCTCCGAAGGCGGCCAGGCTGAAGGCGAGCTGGGCCCACGACCAGCGCGGCGGCAGCAGGATGGCGGCCAGGGCCACGTTGACGAGGAACAGGGCGGAGAAGGGGTTGAAGTGCCCACCGGAGAGGTGCAGCAGCGCCGCCAGCAGCAGCGAGTCGAAGAGCATCACCGCCGCCAGGGCAGCGTCGGAGACGTGTGGGGCGCGGGCCAGCCAGGCGCCGAGGGCCAGGTTCGCGAGCGCCTCGACCGCCACCAGCCCCAGCAGGGCCAGGAGCGGCAGCGGCACAAGCCACAGGTGGACGCCCACCACCAGCGCGGTCTGGCCCAGGATGGCCGCCCAGTGCAACCTCACCAGCCAGGAGAGCTTGATGAGGCCCGGAGCCTGGACGGCGGGCGGGCGCGACATGGCCGGATCCTCCCCCGAGCGCGGCCGGCGGGGAAGGGGGAACCCGGCGGCCCTGGCTGGCCGCTCCGCCGGTCGTCTCACCGCCACCCGGCGGCGCGGAAGACGGCGTGGCACTCCTCCGTGCGGAGGAACGAGAGGAAGGCGAGCCCGAGCGGGCGCTGCGCGGTCCGCGCCAGGAGCGCCGCCGGGGTCCCGCGGTAGAGGCGCTCGCTGGCCGGGAGCTCCACCAGGTCGGCCTCGTCCCGCAGCCGGTCGTGCCAGGTGGCGAAGGTGATCCAGGCGTCGAGCTCGGGCCGATCGCGCCAGGCGGCGATGGCCTCGGCGGTGTTGGAGACGGAGACCACGATGTTCCGCTGCAGCGCCGGGATGAGGCCGTGGCGGCCCGCCAGGTCCTCCCACAGCCCCATCTGCCCGGCGCCGTTCATGTCGAGCAGCTTCACGCCCTCGCGCGCCAGGTCCTGGATGGAGCGCAGTCTGCGGGGGTTTCCCCGGCGCACCAGGATGGCGGCGCGGCGGTCGTAGAGGCTCACGCGCGTGGAGGCGTCCACGAACCCGGGGCGCCGGCGCATGAGGTCGGAGAGCAGGTGCTCGGCCGCGCCGAACACCACGTCGCCGTCGGCGGCGGCCCGCGCCGCCCAGCGCTCCTCCGGCCCGCCGTCCACCACCACCTTGACGCCGCGGGCGCGGGCGAAGCGCTCGCCGCAGCCCCGCACCGGGGTGAGGGGCCCGCCGGGGCCGTAGACGCGCAGCGTGGGCGGCTCGGCGCGGGCGGCCGAGGTGGCGGCCGCCGCCAGGGCGGCCAGGAGGGCGGCGCGTGGCGCGTTCATGGCGGGCTCCCGTATGCCCGGCGCTCGACGGGGCCGGGCCGGGTGGGATTCTACCCGGCGCGGCCACGCCGGTGGTGCCCGGTCGCCCTTGCGCTTCACCCTTGCGCTTGACCCATGATCCGCCGGGGAGGCCGTGCTACCGTGCCCGGTCGCGGTTCGGGGGTCCGCAGGAGAGCGCCATGCGTACCGTGTCGGCCCAGGAAGCCGTCGCCGTCATCAAGCCCGGCGATCGGGTCTTCGTCCACAGCGTGGCGGCGGCCCCGCGCCTGCTGCTCGAGGCCATGACCGCCCGCGCCGCGGAGCTGCGGGTGGTGGAGGTCGTCTCGCTGCACACCGAGGGGCCGGCGCCCTACGCCGCCCCCGAGGTGGCGCCGAGCTTCCGGGTGAACTCGCTCTTCGTCGGGTCCAACGTGCGCCGGGCGGTGCACGAGGGGCGGGCCGACTACCTGCCGGCGTTCCTCTCCGAGGTGCCCAAGATGTTCCGCGCCGGGATCCTCCCACTCGACGTGGCCCTGGTGCAGGTGTCGCCGCCCGACCGGCACGGCTTCTGCTCGCTGGGGGTCTCGGTGGACGTCTCCCGCGCGGCGGTGCAGATGGCCAAGACCGTCATCGCCCAGGTGAACCCGCGCATGCCGCGCACCCACGGCGACGGCCTCATCCACGAGGAGAGCATCGACTTCGCGGTGGAGGTGGACGAGCCGCTTCCCGAGCTGGCCGACCAGGCGGCCACCGAGATCGAGATCACCATCGGCGAGCACTGCGCCGAGCTGGTGGAGGACGGCGCCACGTTGCAGATCGGCATCGGCGCCATCCCCGACTCGACGCTGGCGGCGCTGTCCGGCCACCACCGGCTGGGCATCCACACCGAGATGCTCTCCGACGGGGTGGTGGACCTGGTGGAGAAGGGGGTGGTCACCGGGGAGATGAAGCGCGTACACCCCGGCAAGATCGTGGCCGGCTTCGCCCTGGGCACCCGCCGCCTCTACGACTTCCTCGACGACAACCCGCAGGTGGCCATGCTCGACATGGCCTACGTGAACGACGTGGAGGTCATCCGCCGCAACCCCAAGGTCACCGCCGTCAACGGCGCCCTGGAGGTGGACCTCACCGGCCAGGTGTGCGCCGACTCCATCGGCGACCAGCTCTACTCGGGCGTGGGCGGGCAGATGGACTTCATCCGCGCCGCCTCCCTCTCCGAGGGAGGCAAGCCCATCATCGCCCTCCCCTCGGTCTCGCACCAGGGCGAGTCGCGCATCGTCTCGTATCTCAAGCAGGGCGCAGGCGTGGTCACCACCCGGGCCCACGTGCACTTCGTGGTCACCGAGCACGGCATCGCCGACCTGTACGGCAAGAACCTCCGGCAGCGAGCGGCGGCGCTCATCGCCATCGCCGACCCGCGCCACCGCGACGCGCTCTCGGCCGAGGCGCGGAGGCGCTTCGGGACGTGGTGAG
>DASRTO010000291.1:0-2278 GCA_035655915.1 Anaeromyxobacteraceae bacterium | reverse complement strand
CAGCCACTACCTCGTGCTCGCGGCGATCCTCTTCGCCATCGGCCTCACCGGCGTGGTGGTGCGGCGCAACGCCCTCATCGTCTTCATGTGCATCGAGCTCATGCTCAACGCCGCCAACCTCACCTTCCTGGCCTTCTCCCGCCAGACCGGGAACCTCTCCGGGCACGCCATCGCCTTCTTCGTCATCGCGGTGGCGGCCGCCGAGGCGGCGCTGGGCCTGGCCATCGTCATCGCCATCTTCCGCAGCCGCGGCACGGTGAACCTCGACGAGGTCACCGCCCTCAAGGACTCCTGAGCGCAGTACCCGGTTGCATGATGCCGTAGGGCGGGGCCTTGCGCCCTGTACCATCGACGGCGTGAACTCTAGCGCTCAGCGTCGGTCCTCTGAGCTAGGGTCGTCCTCGATCTCGGTCGCCTCGCTGGGAGCACCTTCTTGCGCCCTGCGTCTTGAACTGCCTCGGCGGGACCTGTGCCCCGGCGAGGTCGACCGTGGTGCACGTCCAGTGGGGAGTCGCGCTTCGAGCGCCAGTACAGGGGCGATGAGGCACCACGGTCAGCTCGGGAGCATAGGGAGGACACACATGGAGCAGGCGTACAGGAGGTATGTCGGCATCGACTGGGCGACTAAAGCTCACCAGGTGTGCGTCATCGACGCTGGGGGCCAGATCCTGGAGGAGCGATCCGTAGAGCACGCTGGCCTCGCCATTGCGCAGTTCGTGGACTGGCTGACGCGGATCTCGGACGGCGACCCGGCCAGCACGGCGGTGGCCATCGAGACGCCCCGCGGCGCGATCGTGGAAGTCCTGGTAGAGCGCGGCTTCCACGTCCTCGCGGTGAATCCGAAGCAGCTCGACCGCTTCCGTGACCGGCACACCGTTGCCGGCTCGAAGGACGACCGTCGAGATGCCTTCGTTCTCGCCGATTCGCTCCGGACCGACCAGCCATGCTTTCGGCGAGTCCTCGCTGACGATCCGGTGATCATCCAGATCCGCGAGCTCTCGCGGGTCGATGAAGACCTGCAGCAGGATGCCAATCGGTTGCAGAACCGACTTCGTGAGCAGCTTCACCGCTTCTTCCCGCAGATGCTCCGGCTCTCGTCTGCCGCAGACGAGCCCTGGCTGTGGGCTCTGCTGGAGCTCGCGCCCAGCCCCTCTGCCGCGGCGGAGCTCAGAAAGGGACGCGTGGAAAAGTTGCTGCGCTCTCACCGCATCCGCCGGCTGTCGGCGGACGATGTCCTCAGGGAGCTGAAGGCTCCGCCCCTCCAGGTCGCCGCCGGCGCGGTCGAGGCCGCATGCGCACACATCGCGCTGCTCCTCCCTCGGCTGCGCCTCGTACACGCACAGCGTGCCGACTGCGGGCGCCGCATCGAGGCGCTGCTCGAGAAGCTCGCGACCGAGGGAGCGACCGAAGGGCAGAAGTGCGAGCATCGTGACGTCCAGATCCTCCGTTCCCTGCCAGGAGTCGGGAGAGTCGTCGTCGCCACGATGCTCGCGGAGGCTTCTCAGCCCCTTGCCAAACGAGATTATCACGCCCTCCGTGCCCACGCTGGCGTCGCCCCGGTGACCAAGCAGAGCGGCAAGCGCGCCCACGTCGTGATGCGCCATGGCTGCAACGCGCGCCTGCGCAACGCCCTCTACCACTGGGCGCGCGTGAGCACCCAGGTTGACCCGCTCAGCCGAGACCAGTACGCGGCCCTCCGCCGTCGCGGTCACAGTCACGGTCGCGCCCTTCGCACCGTGGCTGATCGCTGGCTTCGCGTCCTCGTCGCCATGCTCAAGAGCGCGACCCTCTACGACCCGAGCCGGCTGCGCCGGGTACCGACCGGCGCGGCCTCGGCGGTGACCGCATGAGTAACCGGACCGCTGATCGCCCCTTGACAAAGGGTGGGGAGTCCCGTCGCCGTGTGCTCCCGGCGGGGGACGAGCCTGGACGAGCCCCCGCCCTACCGCGGCGCGTCGAAGCGCAGCTCCACCTTGGCCAGGGCGCTCGCCACCACCAGCGTGAAGGGGATGTGGTGGAGCGGGCGCTCCCCGTTCCAGCGAGGGAAGCGGACCCGGTAGACGACGTCGAACTGCCCCACGTAGGGGTAGAGCCCGGTCACGGTGGCGTCGGAGCGCACGATCTCCGGCCGCGCGGTGGGCAGGAACTCGCCCCCGTCCACCGCCAGCGCCAGCCGCCACACGCTCTGCGTCGAGGCGAGGTCGTTGGCCTGGCGGTCGTTGGTGTAGAAGGCGATGAGGAACTCCTCCCACCTCTCCCCTTCGGCCCGCTCGGCGGC
>DASRTO010000290.1:0-9455 GCA_035655915.1 Anaeromyxobacteraceae bacterium | reverse complement strand
GGGCCCTGTCCGACCTGCGGCGCCGCGCCGACCCCAAGGCGCGCCGCGCCCTGGTGGCCACCGCCCTCTGGCGCTGTACCGATGGTTGACGCCACGGCGCCGCCGTGGTCCGCTCGCCGGCGCAGGCGGGAGGGACCATGGGAGCCGCGCGACCACCGCCGCGGGCCGGAGGACCGGGACCGTCAGGCGAGCAGGAGCCGCCGCCAGGCGTCCGCCAGCCAGGCCTCGAAGCGTTCCGGCGTCCAGCCGCGCTCGCCGACCAGCAGCAGGTAGGTCTCGGGGGCGTTGGTGGCCCAGATGACGTCGGCGGCCTCCTCCACGCTCAGCGACGGACGCAGGGCGCCCGTCTCGGCGAGGTGCGCCGCGAAGAGGCGCATGTTGCGGGCGCGCCGCTCCGAGATCTCCCGCCACATCCGCGCCACCTCGGGATGGGCGGAGGCGGCCGCCTGGACCGCCCGCACCAGGGGCGCCAGCCGGGGGTGGATGCGCCGGAGGGCGGCGGCGTAGATCGCCAGCTTGCGGGCCGGGTCCGGCTCGGCCCGGATCTCCCGGACGTAGTCCCGCTCCTCCGCCGGCACGGGCGCGTCCACGCCCGCGATGGCCCGCTCCACCAGGAGGCGCATCAGGGCCGGCTTTCGCCCCACCGACGCGTAGACGGTGTCGAGAGCCACCCCAGCGGCGCGCGCCACGTCGGCCATGCTGGTGGCCTGGTAGCCGCGCTCGGAGAAGAGCCGGTGGGCGGCCGCCAGGATGTCCTGCCGCCTCCGACGCGCCGCGGCGCGCCTGGCGGTGGCGTCGTATCGCCTGCGCTTGCGCCGGGGGGCCACGGTCGTTATGAAATATTAATCCGAAATACCTTCGGACCAAAGAAAGAGAGACGGCCATGGCCTTTTCGTTCCTTCAGGACGTCCCCATCCCCTGGGAGGTCTACCAGCACATCCGCTCGCAGCTCGGCGAGAAGCCGCCCCCGGGCCTGGTGGTGCACGTGGTCATGGAGACCGAGACCGGGCTACGCTACCTCGACGTCTGGGAGTCGCGGGAGGCCCATCAGGCCTTCGTCGAGAAGACGCTCCACCCGGCGGTGGATCGCGGGCTCACCCGCGCCGGCCTCTCGCGCCAGAGGGAGCCCGAGACGCGCGTCGTCACGGTGCGGGAGGTGTGGGCCGGGTCGGGCGCCGTCTGATGGCGGCGATCACGCGCCGGGCCCCGGCGGGGGCGAACCCCCGATCCAGGGCTGTGGGGCGTCCGCACCGGATCGCGATCCGGGCCCGGGGTCACCGCGCCGCGGGCGCCAGCTCGAGCTGCACCGCCATGGAGGCGACCCCGGCCTTTCCGGCCGGGAAGCGCGCCTTGGCGGCCACCCCATCGAGGCAGGCGGCCAGCCCCTCGTCGCCCACCGAGTCGGCGGCGATGCGCGCCGAGCGCGGCGGGCCGGCCTTGCCGGAGAGGGAGATCTCGACCACCAGCGCGCCGTCGAGGCGAGGGTTGCGGCCCAGGGCTTCGCGGTAGCAGGCGGTGAGGTCGGGGATGGCCGCCTGGAGCGCCGCGCGCACCGCCGGGGAGGCCGCCGCGCCGACCGCCTCTCCCACCGCCACCCGCGGCCGGGCCCCCTCCGCCGCCGAGATCACCGGCTCGTCGGCCGCCTCCCCTCCCCGGGCCAGCACCTGGTCGCCGGCGAGGTACTCCCAGGACACGGGCTCGACCGCCAGGACCCAGCTCTTGCCGGAAGGCGCCTGCGTGCACGGCGTCTCGCCGGCCTCGCCGGCCGGGATCTCGAAGGTGAGCCGCAGCGAGAGCTTCCCCCGGCCCTTGGCCTGGAAGATCCGCTGCGCCTCCGCCCGCGGCGCCTTCACGGCCAGATCGTCTCCGCCCGGCATCCACAGGCGCAGCGACCGGGCGGCCCCGAGAAGCACTGCCCGCGGCGCGAGCCGGAGCCCGGACTCCTCGTCCCAGGGCTCGAAGTCCAGCCGGTCGCCCGAGACCACCAGGCGGTAGCGGCGCTCGGCGGCCTCTGCCCGGGCCTGGGCCCGGCCCACGGCGGCGCCGGCGCCCGCGGGCTGGAGCGTCCGGCACAGGCGCGCCGCGTCGGCGGGCGCCTTCAGGAAGACCGGCTCCGGCTCGGCCGCCCGGGCGCCGGCCCAGGCCAGCGCCAGCGCCGCGGCCAGCGCCGCCCGCCGCGCGGCGTCCCACATCCCCCGGCTGGCGACGACCCGGCTCACGGCACCCGCCTCACCCGCGGCCCGCCCCGACCAGCGGCGCCCGCAGCGTGAGCGCCCGCGGTACGATGGTCCAGCGGGCCGGCAACAGGCCCGGCTGCTCCCCGTCCACGTCGAGGAGCACCCGCGCACCGGAGAGCGGCTCGGCCTCCACCACCCGGGCCCGGGCCCGCCGCGTGTTGGGCAACCGCACGTGGGTCCCATCGTAGAGCATGTGCTTCTTCAGGATGAAGTCCTTGAACCCCAGCCCCTTCCAGCAGGTCACGTCGAAGAGGCCGTCGTCGAGGCTGGCATCCGGCGCCACCATCATGCCGCCCCCGAAATACCGCCCGTTGCAGACGCACAGGGCCGTGACCGCCTCCTCCCGCCAGGGCCCGCCGTCGATGCGCCAGCGCAGGGGCTGGTCGTGGTAGCGCCACAGCGCTTTGGCGCTCGCCAGCATGAAGGAGGCCTTGCCCCCCAGCCGCTTGGAGCTGCGGGCGACCTCCTCCACCACCATCCCCGAGACGCCGCAGCTGGAGACGTTGGCGAAGTGGCGCCGCTGGGCGCGCCCGTCGTGGCCGACGAACTCGACGATCCCCAGGTCGCACACCGCCAGCGTCCCGGCGGCGATGGTGCGGGCGGCCTCGCCGGGATCCTCCGGCCAGCCCAGGCTCCGCCGCAGGTCCCCGCCGGTGCCGCGGGGGATGCAGCCGAAGACCAGCTCGGGGGCCCTGGGCCGGCCCTCGTGGACCAGCCCGTCGATGACCTCGCTGGCGGTGCCGTCGCCGCCCACCGCCACCACCAGCCGCTCGCCGTCGGCCACCGCCTCGCGGGCCAGGTCCGAGGCCTCGCCGCGCCTGCGGGTGAAGACGCAGCGGAAGTCGCCGAGGGCATGGGCCACCGCCCGGGCGATGCGGTCGAAGTGCCGGCCGGTGGCGCCGTTGGCGCTGGCCGGATTGACGATCAGGAAGGGGCGCGCGGCGGTGGCCATTCCCGCGCAGTCTAGCGCGCCGCCGCGAGCGGAAGCGAGCGGCCGCCGGAGCGGACGCGACGGCCCCCGGCCGGGCCTACCCGCGCCCGGTGGCGATCTCGTCGTAACCGCGCCCCTGGAACTGGATCAGGCAGAAGCCGTTCCCGAACGGATCGGAGAGCAGCGCGATGCGCCCCCACTTGCGCCCCGCGATGGGCGCCTCGACCTTGGCCCCGGCCGCGACGGCCTTCCGCACCGCCTCCTCCAGGTCATCCACCGCGAAGTCGAGGTGCACCGGCGTCCAGTGGCGCCCGTAGTCGCGCGCCGTCCCGGCCCCCGGGAACGGCGGCGTCCCCGGCGCCGACACCAGCAGGTAAATGGGGACCTCGGCCCCGAGGAGCTCGATCGCGGCCCGGCCGAAGCGGCGCCCCACGGCGAACCCAAGGGCGGTGGTGTAGAAGCCCACCGCCCGGTCCAGGTCGTCCACGTCGACGTTGACGATGAGTCGCAGCATCCTGCCACTCTAGGCGACCGCGCCCGCAGGCGGAACGCCCCGAACGGCCCCGCCTCTCCCCGGGCGGGACGGGCGCGCCGCCCGCCGTGATCAGGCGCGGCCAGCCCCGGCGCCGAGGGCCCTGGCCCGGGAAAGGAGCGCTCCCAGGACCCTCCCGATGGGAACGCCGGTGGGGCAGAGGGCCTCGCAGCCGGTGCAGCCGGCGCAGGCCTCCAGGGCCTCCACGGCGTGGGGCAGGTCCACCGAGCTGCGCGAGTAGAGCCGGAAGGCGGCGTGGAGCCCCAGCGAGCGCACCGCCGGAGCCGCCGCCAGCTCGCAGCCGGTCTCGCACAGGCCGCAGCCGATGCAGGCCGCGGCGGCCTCGGCCGCGGCCCGATCCTCCGGCCGGGTCCGCGCCAGCCCTTCCGCCTCGTAGTTCCGGGCGAAGCGGGCCGCGCCGCCGCCGCGCTGGAGCAGGCGCTTCAGCGGGTGCGCCACCAGGGCCCGCCACCCGAGCCAGGCGAGGGCCGCGAGCCTCATGCGCCGCCCCCCTTTCCGCCGCCCGGCCCGAGCGTCCCCAGCGGCCGCCCCAGGGCCGGCGCGGCGGCGAGGCCACCGCCTGCCGCAGCCGCCTGCCCGGACAGGTAGCCGGTGAGGACCGCCACCCCGAGCCCGCTGCCGTCGCTGGCCTGGTCGTACCCCCCCAGCAGCGCCCCGGCCGCGAAGAGGCGCTGGTGGACCACCGCCCCCTGGGCGTCCACCGGCCGGAACAGGGCGTCGCTGGCGAGGCCGGCGGAGAGGAGGGGCTGGGCGGTCCGCCAGTCCCGGTGCGTCAGCGAGGCCGCCGGCCGCCCGGCGAGGTGGGCCCCCCAGCCGCCGAAGGCCTCGGCGGCGGCGACCGGGATCCCCAGCAGCGGCTCGACCAGCGTGCCCCGGCGCACGATCCCGCCGCCCACGAAGCGGCCGCTGGCGAGCACCCAGCTCGGCGCCAGCACCTCCCGCTCGGCGCAGCGGGCCGGCCGGCCCGGCCCCCTCGCCTCCCGCAGGTCGCCCGGCAGCACCTCCACGCCGGCGGCCCGCAGGCGCGCCTCCAGCGCCGCCTGCAGGCGCAGCCCCGGGACGCTGGGCACGTCGGAGAGGGTCTCCGCCACCGGTAGGCCGGCCGCGGCGGCGATCCGCCCGGCCACGTCCGCCCCGGGCGAGAGCCCCAGCACCGGCGGGAACACCGCGGCCGAGGCGCGCGGCGGCAACGCCCGCCGCAGCATGCCCCCCAAGTCCTCGGCGGCTCCGGGGCGCTCCAGGAAGCGGGCCAGCTCGTGGGGCCGCCACAGCGCAGCTTCCTCCCACATGGGGAAGTCCAGCCGCGCCACCTCGGCGCGCGGCCCGCCCAGCGGCGCCGACCGCTCGATGGAGGCGGCCGCCATGCCGGCGTCCCAGGACAGGTGGCCCCGGAGCGCCACCACCGCCAGCAGGCCGCGGGCCTCGGCGAGGTCGGCAGCCACCATGGTGCGCTGGCACAGCGCCGCCGCCTGGAACGATCCGTAGGGGGTGGGGAGCCAGCGGTGGCGTCCGTTGAACGGAGCCAGCACCGATCCCAGCTCGCCGGCGGCGAAGGCCAGGGCTTCCTCCAGCCGATCCAGCCGCTTCCCCGCCACGGCGTAGGGGTGGCGCGGCCGCAGCGCGGCCAGGCGCCGGGCCGAGTCGGCGACCCCGGCGCGGGCGCCCAGGAAGGCGCCGGGCAGCTCGGTGGGATCGGTCCCGCTGGAGAGGGCGCCGCTGGAGAGGGCGGTGGCGCCGGGCGCCCGGCGCGCCAGGGCCACCCGGGTGCCGGCCCGGCGGGCCGCCAGGGCCGCCACCGCGCCCGCCACGCCGCCCCCCACCACCAGCACCTCGCACTCGAGGCGCGCCGTCACAGCGCCCCCAGGCCCCGGTGGACGGCCCGCGCCATCTCGGCGGCCGCGAGCTGCGCCCCGTCGAGCACGGCGCGGCGCTCCCGCCAGTCGAGGTCCAGCAGGTCGGAGAGCTCGGCCCGCACCCGATCGGCGTCCCAGCCGAGCTCGTGGGCCGCCAGCTGGGCCGCCACCCGGGCGCAGTCGAGGCCGGCGCAGCCGCCGGTGCCCAGGCGGCAGCGGCGGCGCAGGTCCTGGAGGCGGCGCACCTTCTCGTGGCGCGCGCACCAGACCACCTCGGCCGCCAGGATCCCCTCGTCCCGGCAGAGGCACAGCTTGAGCCGGGGGTCCTCGTCGCAGAGCCGCAGCACCTCCTCGGCCAGCGCTCCGTGCCGGTAGGCGAGGCGCGCCGCCGCCGCCCGGGCCACGCCGTGCCTGCGGGCCAGCTCGGCCGGGTCCGGCAGCGACTCGCCGCCGGGGAGCGGCTCCTGGTGGGTGCGGCAGGCCACCGGCGGCCTCCCCAGGAGGAGCAGGATGCGGTCGGTCACCTCCTCCGCCTGGGCCCGGTAGCTGGCGAGCTTTCCCCCCGCGAAGGAGAGCAGCCCGGCCGCCCCCTCCGCGGCGTGGTCGTAGAGGAGGTGCTCGCGGGAGAGGTCGTCCTCGTTCTTGCCGTACTGGTAGAGGGTGGTGCGCAGCCCGCACCAGGCCCGCGTCACCCGGGCGCGGCGAACGCCGGGCACCAGCGACTCCACCCCCTCGAGCAGGTACTCCACCTCGTCGCTCGTGGCCTCCAGGTCGTCGGGATCGCCGTAGTAGTCGTCGTCGGTGGTGCCGATGATGGAATCGTTCTCGTGCGGCATGAGGAACATCTGCCGCCCGTCCACCGCGGTGCAGATGATCCCGTAGTTGGAGAAGCGCCGGTCCAGGGTGAGGTGCACCCCCTTGCCCGGGCGCATGGGGACCGAGACGCCGGCGCGCCGTCCCAGGGCCGGCGACCAGGCCCCGGAGGCGTTGAAGACCACCGGCGCGCGGGCAAGGCCGCCCTCCCCGGTCAGCGCGTCGCGCCACCGCACCCCGGTGACGCGTCCCCCCTCCCTCACCACCTCGGTGGCCTCGGTCCAGTTCCGCACCTCGGCGCCGTGACGCTCGGCCGAGAGGGCGTTCAGGGCGCAGAGGCGGAAGGCGTCGATGCCCCATTCGTCGAGCGTCACCGCCCCGCCCAGGCCCGGACGCAGCGCCGGCTCGATGGCGTAGAGCTCCTCGGGCGTCAGGCGAGTCGAGGGCTTGCCCCCCTTGAGCGGCTGGTAGAGGTCGTAGGTGCCGACGTACACCTCGGTGGCGTACCAGGTCGCCCGCTCGAGGAGCGTGGCCCCGTCCCGCCTGGAGACGAAGGGCATGAGGAACGGGATGCGGAAGACCAGGTGGGGGGCGATGCGCCGGATGTACCCGGAGTCGCGGCAGGCCAGGGCGGTGACCCGGCGGTCGGAGGTCATGTAGCGGATGCCGCCGTGGATCATCCCCGAGGAGTTGCCGCTGGCGCCCACGCCGAAGTCCTGCTTCTCCAGCAGCAGCACCGACAGGCCGCGCATGGCCGCGTCGCGCGCCACCCCCGCGCCGTTCACGCCTCCGCCGATGACGATGACGTCGCGGTCCACTGGGCTCCGACCCGGCGCCGGGTCTGACTACCCTGGCTCCCAGGTGCTCTTCACGTAGAGCTCGCGCAGCTGCTTCTCGTCCGCGTCGCCGGGGGCGCCGGTCATGAGGTCGGTGCCCTTCTGCGTCTTGGGCCACGCCACCACGTCGCGCAGCGACTCGGCGCCGGTCATGAGCATCACCAGCCGGTCCATGCCCAGGGCGATGCCGCCGTGGGGCGGCGCGCCCATCTTGAGGGCGTCGAGCAGGAAGCCGAACTTGGCGCGGGCCTCCTCGGCGGAGATGCCCATGGCCTTGAAGACGCGCGCCTGCACCTGCGGGTCGTGGAGCCGGATGGAGCCCCCGCCGATCTCGAAGCCGTTGAGCACCAGGTCGTAGCGCCAGCAGTAGACCTTACCGGGGTCGGTCTCGAGGTAGGGCAGGTCCTGGTCGCGCGGGCGGGTGAAGGCGTGGTGGGCTGCCGCCCACTGGCCGGTGGCCTCGTCGCGCTCGAAGAGCGGCGGGTCCACCACCCACAGGAAGCGCCACTGGCCGCCGGGCCCGTACTCGGGGATGAGCCCCATGCGCTTGGCCAGGTGGACGCGGAGGTTGGCCATCACCGTGTGCACCACCGAAGCCTTGCCGAACTGGAAGAGGATGAGATCTCCCGGCTGCGCCCCGCAGGCCTCGTTCACCGCCCGGCGCAGCTCGGGGGTGATGGTCTTGGCGAAGGGAGACTGGGTCCACTCCCCCCCCTCCCCCACCTTGGCGCGGGCCAGCCCCCGAGAGCCCATGCCCTTCACGAGCTCCTCCAGCTTGTCGACCTCGGTGCGGGAGAGGTTGGCCGAGACCGGCACCCGCATGGCCTTGACCATGCCGCCCTCTTCGACCGCCCCGGCGAGGAGCGGCACGCCGCCGCCCTGGTGCTGCTTCACCAGACCGGTCAGCACCACGTGGGGCATGTCGAAGCGCAGGTCCGGCTTGTCGTTGCCGTATCGGTCCATCGACTCGTCGAAGGGCAAGCGCCGGAAGGGGCGCGTCAGCTCCACCCCCAGGATCTCCTTCCAAAGCCGGACGACCAGCCCCTCGATGGCGTCGAAGACGTCGTCCTGGGAGACGAACGACATCTCCACGTCGATCTGGGTGAACTCCGGCTGCCGATCGAGCCGCAGGTCCTCGTCCCGGAAGCAGCGGACGATCTGGAAGTACCGGTCGAAGCCCGCGATCATGTAGAGCTGCTTGAAGAGCTGCGGGCTCTCCGCCAGGGCGTAGAACTTGCCCGGGTTGAGCCGGCTCGGGACCAGGAAGTTGCGTGCCCCGCCGGGCGTGTACTTCACCATGAACGGCGTCTCCAGCTCGAGGAAGCCCGCCTCGGTGAAGTAGCTCCGCGTCACGTGGTTGATGCGGGCCCGGGTCACGAGGGTGCGCTGCAGCGGGGCGCGCCGCAGATCGAGGTAACGGTACTGCAGGCGCTTCTCCTCGGCGGTGTCGAGCTGGTCCTCGATCTGGAAGGGGAGCGGCTCGGACCGGTTGAAGATCTCGAGGTCGGTGGCGTGGACCTCGATCTCGCCGGTCTTGAGCCTGGGGTTCACGTTCTGGCCCCGGGAGACCACCTTGCCGCGGACGCCGACGCAGTACTCCAGCCTGAGCTTCTCCGCCAGCTCGTGCACCTCCGGGCGCACGTCCTCCTCGAAGACCACCTGGGTCACGCCCTCGCGGTCGCGCAGGTCGATGAAGACCGCGCCGCCGTGGTCGCGGCGGTTGTTCACCCAGCCGAAGAGCACCACCTCCTTGCCGACGTCCGCCTTGGCGAGGTCGCCGCAGCGATGGGTGCGCTTGAGCTCGGTGATGAAGCGGGGCACGGTGCCTCCCGATATCCGGAAAACGAGCCTAGCGAGGTAGCACCCCGTGGCGCGGGGCGTCAAGGATTGTCGGGGGATTCCGCCGGGATCGCCGCGGCGGACGCGGGTCTTGCCGCCGTGGCCGCGGCCCGAGACGACGCCCGGTCCGGCCCGGCTCCGCGGCGCTACCCCAGCGCGGCCAGCAGCGCCAGGAAGAACTGCGGCGCGCTCACGGCCGGGAACTTCGCCGCCTCGCCCTTGAGCTCCACGTACGCGGAGGCGCCCGGCCCGCGAAACCCGGAGTAGATGTTGGGGCTCACCCGGTTGAGCTCGAAGCCCGGGCCCATTCCGGCGGTGCGCCCGCTGAGCTGCCTGGCGCCGATGGTGATGTCGACGGTGCGCTGGAACCACTGGCCGCGCAGGGTGATGCCG
>DASRTO010000289.1:0-2626 GCA_035655915.1 Anaeromyxobacteraceae bacterium | reverse complement strand
CCGCTCGCGGTCGGCCTCGGCCCCCTCGGTGGTGATGACGATGATGGGGACGAAGCGGTGATCGCCCCCGGACCGCACCAGGGAGATGAGCTTCAGGCCGTCCATGAGCGGCATGTTGATGTCGGTGATGACGATGTCGTATCGCCCCGACGACAGCTTGCGCCAGGCGTCGGCGCCGTCGGCGGCCTCCACCGGGCTCATGCCGAAGACCCGCTGCAGCGCCCAGCCGAGCTGCTTGCGCATGGCGGCGCTGTCGTCGACCACCAGGGCGGTGAGGCGGGGGGCGCTCATGTCAGCGGCCGTGGGCGAAGCGGACCAGCCGGGCGGCGATGGCGTCGAGGGGCAGCACCTCGTCGACGCGGCCGCTGGCCATCGCCTCGCGCGGCATCCCGAACACCACCGCCGTCTCCTCGGACTCCGCCAGGGTGAGGCCGCCCGCCTCCCTCACCGGCCGGAGCCCCTCGCGCCCGTCGTTGCCCATGCCTGTCAATACTACCGCGCAGGCGCGATTCCCCAAGACCCTGGCGGCCGACTCGAAGAGCAGGTCGATGCTGGGGCAGTAGCGCCGCTCCCCGGGACGCGGGGCGGTCACGCGGAGGCGCGGCGGGGCTGCGGCCGCCCGGCCCGGCTCCAGGGAGAGGTGGCGGCCGCCCGGAGCCACGTAGGCCCGCCCCCCCTGGAGTGGCTGTCCGTCCTCGGCCTCGGCCACCCGGAAATCGGCCAGCCTGGCCACCCGATCGGCGAAGGTGCGCGTGAAGCGCGGCGGCATGTGCTGCGCCACCAGCACCGCCAGGGGAAGGTGGCCGGGCAGGTCGGTGAGGATGCGCTGCAGCGCCGGCGGCCCGCCGGTGGAGGCGCCCAGGCAGGCCGCGCGGACCGAGGCCTCCGGCTCGGCCTTCGTCTCCGGCCAGGCCGCGGCGTCGTGGGCCCGCCGCTCCAGCGTCTCGATGCGCAGGGCCCGCACCGTCCGCACCTTCTGCAAGAGCTCGGCGCGGATGCGCGCGAGCCGCCCCGGGCCGCCCTCGGGCTTGGCGATGAAGTCCATGGCCCCCAGCTCCAGCGCCTTGAAGACGTCGGCCTTCCGGTTGAAGGATGAGACCACGATGACCGGCGTCGGCTGGCGCGCCATGAGCAGGCGGAGGAAGGTGAACCCGTCCATGCGCGGCATGGCCAGGTCGAGGCAGATGACGTCGGGGCGGACCCGCAGCGCCTCCCGCAGCCCCTCCTCGCCGTCCGCCGCCTCGGCCACCACCTCCACCCCCTCGAAGGCCGCGAGCATCGAAGCCAGGGCGCGCCGGTTAGGCTGGGAGTCGTCCACCACCATGACGCGGATGGGGCGGGATCCGCCCGGCGGGGTGCCGGCGCTCATCGCTTGCCCCGCGGCTTGCGGTAGACCAGGTCCGCCTTGAGGTGCACCAGCTCGAAGTCGGCGGTGACGTTGAGCAGCGACTCCGAGTGACCGAGGAGGAGGAACCCGCCCTCCACCAGCTTGTCGTGGAAGGAGCGGCACACCCGCTTGCGGGCCGGGATGTCGAAGTAGATCATCACGTTGCGGCAGAAGACCGCGTCCACCGGGCCCACCAGCCCCATCATCCCGGGGTCGAGCAGGTTGAGGTGGCCGAAGGACACCAGCCGCCGCACCTCGTCATCGACGACCCACTTCTCGCCCTGGGGGCGGAACCAGCGGCGCATCACCTCCGCCTCGGCGGCGCGGAAGGCGTGCGTGCCGTAGGCCCCGGCCCGGGCCGTCTGCAGCACGCGCCGGGCGATGTCCGAGCCGAAGACGTTCACGTCCCAGCCCTCGAAGAGCCCGGCCTGCCTCACCAGGATGGCGATGGTGTACACCTCCTCCCCACTGGAGCAGCCCGCGCTCCAGATGCGCAGCCGCCGGCTGGCCTGGTTGGCCTGGGCCAGCATGGGGAGGACCTCTCCGGCGAAGGCCCGCAGCTGCTGCGGCTCGCGGAAGAAGTAGGTCTCGTTGGTGGTGAGCAGCTCGGTGGCCGCCTCCAGCTCGGCCCGCCGCTGCGGGTCGTAGCGGAGGAACCGGTGGTACTCGCCGAAGTCGCGGAGGTCGTGGGCCCGCAGGCGCGGCCCGAGGCGCCGCTCCAGGAGGTAGGCCAGCTCGTCGCGGAAGTAGAGGCCGGAGTGCTCGTAGAACAGGTCGCGCAGCAGGCGGAACTCCACCGCGCTCATCTGGGGGCCGGTGGCGCCGAAGAGCGTCATCGACCTCCCCTACCGGCGCCCCTCGAGGGCGCGCAGTGCCTCGCCGAGCGCCTCGACCACCAGGGGGTCCTCCTCCGACTCCAGCAGCCGCCGCACCGCCCGCGCCAGGCCGGGCTCGCCGCGCGCCCCCAGGGCCCGGGCCGCCGCCCGGCGCACGTCCCAGCGCGGGTGCCCCGCGGCCGAGAGCACCAGCTCCGCGGCGGCCCGCGCCGGCAGCCGGGCCGCCGCCGCCACCGCCTCCTTGACCACCTCCGGGTCCGGGTGGCCCACGGCCCTGCCCAGCACGCTCGGCTCGGCCCGGCCCATCTCCGACAGGGCCTGGATGGCGGCCGCGGCCACGTCCGGCGGCGACTCGGCCGAGCCGGCCAGGCCGGCCAGGGCCGCCGCCAGCTCGATGCGGCGG
>DASRTO010000288.1:0-8317 GCA_035655915.1 Anaeromyxobacteraceae bacterium | reverse complement strand
GCTTCCGCCCGGCCGCTACCGCGTCGGCGGCGCGGCCGGGGCGCTGCGGGTGCCGAGCTTCTGGGTGAACCTCCAGGACGAGGACCGGAGCGTGGTGCTCGACTTTTCGCTGGCCGAGGCGCTGCGGGTGAACGCTGGGCCGGGCCTGGCCCTGACGCGGGCGGGGCGCCACGCGGGCGTGGTGCGCGCCGGAGCCTGGCTGGGCGTCGACCGGGTGCTGGCGGCCTCCGTCGTCGCCGAGGGCGAGGTGCGGTACCTGGCCGGCTCGATCTACGACGTCCGCCGGGGCGCCATGATGCGCGAGGGGCTGGTGCGCATGGTGGCCGGCTCCGTCCCCTCGGCCAACCTGGGCGCGCTCGCCGCCTTCCTCCTCACCGGCCAGCCGCAGCGGGCGGTGGTGCCGGTGGCGAACGAGCCGGAGCCCCTGCCGGTGGCCCAGGGGGCCGGCGAGCCCGGCGCGCCGGGGGAGAGGACGGCGACGGCGGCCGCCGCGGCAGCCAGGCCTGCTCCCCCACCCACCGCGGCCGAGTCGCCGAAGGCAACGCCGGCCGCTCCACCGGCGAAGACAGCGGCAACCGCCGGGCCGCCCGAGGTGGCGGCGGCCGGCGACGCCAAGGCCGAGGCGAGAGGTTCCGCATCCGGCCGGGCGGAGCCCGCCACGGTCGGCCTCCGGTCGGAGGCGCCACCGCCCGCCTGGATGCGCCCGGCAGCCTGGGCCGCCGGGGGCACGGCAGTGCTCCTCGGCGGATTCGCCGTCTGGCAGGGCCTCACCGCCTCGAGCAAGTACGACGACGCCACCGCCATGCTGCGTCCGGACGGCACCTTCCAGCCCGGCGCCGACCCGGCCGCCTATGCCCAGCTGGTCTCGGAAGGCGACTCCGCCAAGAAGGCGGCGCTGATCGGAGCTACCGCCGCGGCGCTCACCGCAGCGGCCGGCGGTGTGCTCTGGCTCCTCTCACAGGAGCCGCCGCCGGCTCCGGGCCTGGCCTTTCGGTTCTGAGAGGCGCGCCAAGCTCACCGCGCCGCGTCTGCCCGGGCAGGCGAGTCGCCGCACCGCCAGGTGCTCCCCCGTCGCGGGCGAGTGCCTCGCTCGCCCCGGTGCCGCTGGCGCCTCCGCAAAAATTGTTTGACTCGCGATCTCGGCTGTGTAGGGTTCGCAGTTTCTTGTGCACCAGGGCGCCGAGCGCAAGGGCGCCAGCGAGGGAAGACATGAAGCGGACCAACGGCCACCAGCTCGATCACCGCCGCCTGTACCGGCTCCCGTGGAGCGTGACGGACAACATCATCTCGTGGCTGGAGCCCACCAAGGAGTGCAACATCTACTGCGACGGCTGTTACTCGGCGAACGCCAAGGGCAGCCACAAGACGCTGGAGCAGATCGAGTCGGACCTCGACGTGTTCGAGCGGTACCGCCAGACGGACGCCATGTCGGTGGCCGGAGGCGACCCGCTGGTCCACCCGGAGATCGCCGAGGTGGTGCGGCGCATCGCCCGGCGGGGCCTGAAGCCGGTGGTGAACACCAACGGGCACGGGCTCACCGACGAGCTGCTGCGGGATCTCAAGGCGGCTGGCCTGGCCGGGTTCACCTTCCACGTGGACAGCCTCCAGACGCGCCCCGGCTGGAAGGGCGCCAGCGAGCTGGACCTCAACGCGCTCCGCCTCGAGCTGGCCGAGCGGGTGGCCAGGGTGGGCGGGATCTCCTGCGCCTTCAACGCCACCATCTACGAGAAGACCCTGCCGTTCGTGCCCGACCTGATGGAGTGGGCGCGGACCCACGCCGACAAGGTCCACGTCATGGTCTTCATCGCCTTCCGCGCCGCCATGCCGGATCGCTTCGACGCCTTCATCGATCACCAGCCGGTGGAGCTGAAGAACATCACCTACACCCGGGCCGCTCCGCAGCGCACCGACATCACCGCCCAGGAGATCGTGGCCGAGATCCGCAAGCGCATCCCCGAGTTCGAGCCCTCGGCGTACCTGAACGGCACCGAGAGGCCCGACTCCTTCAAGTGGCTCATGACGCTGCTCGTCGGCGACCGGGAGCGCTACTACGGCAGCGCCGGGCCCAAGTTCGTCGAGCTGTCCCAGGTCTGGAACCACCTCACGAAGGGGCGCTACCTGGGATACGTGCCTCCGAAGGTCCACTCCAGCGCGCGGAGCCTGCTGGCGTTCGCCGCCCTGGACGGCGGCCTGCGCAAGACGGCGCGGGCCTGGCTCCGGGCCCTGGCCCGCAACCCGCTTCGCCTGGCGAGGCCGCTGCACCTCCAGTCGGTGATGATCATCCAGCCGGTGGACATCATGGCGGACGGCCGGCAGTCGATGTGCGACTCCTGCCCCGACATGACCGTGCACCAGGGGCAGCTGGTGTGGTCGTGCCGCCTCGAGGAGCGCCTGAAATACGGCCAGCTCCTGCGCTTCCAGCCCGTCCAGGACGCCCGGGCGGCGGGGCCTCAGCGCCCGGCCCGCGTCGCCTCCGCCGCCAGCACCAGCGCGTCGCCGAGCCGGTAGGCGAGCGACGGCCCGAAGTAGCTGCGCTTCGCCTCGCCCAGGCCGGCCCTGGTCCGCTGCGGCGTCTCCACGTAGCCGAGGTAGTCGCCGGCGAGCGACACCACCTCGGCGCCGTCGCCTGCGGCCTCGCGCCAGGCGCGCCCCACCGCCTCCACCGGCTCGGCGGGAGCGAGCAGGAGCAGCGCCGGGCCGGCGCGCAGCGCCACCACCCCCGAGCGGGAAGGCACCTGGCCGCCGAGGAGGTTCGCCACCGGGCGCCGCAGCATGGGCGGCACGCCGCCGAAATCGGGATCGGGGAGCGACAGCTCCGCCGCCGCGGCGGCGAGCGGCGGCGCGGCATCGCCGGGCGGGAAGGCGAGCGCCGCCACCTTCTCCGCGAGCAGGCGCGCGTAGGCCTCGGGCTCGGCTGGGACGCCCGGCGGGAACTGCACGCTCTGGTCCCCCGATGCGCCCTGCACCACCAGCGCCACCCCGGGGCTCGACCTCGCCAGCGCCCCGGGCCAGTCGCCGGAGAGGAGGCGGTTCTTGCCCCCGAGGATGGTGGAGTGGGCCGCGAAGACCAGCACCTCGCCCACCACCCGGCCGGCGGCGGTGGCCCGCAGCGCGAGCAGCCGCCCGTCCACCCGCTCGCCGTCGCGGTTGCGGGCCAGGCCGGGCAGCTCCGCCCGCGCCACCTGGAGCGAGGCCGGCTGGAGCGCCCGCGTGGCCCTTCCCACCGCCTCGGCGATGCGGGAGGCGATGCGCTCCGCCACGGCGGGGTGGTAGGGCCCGGTGCCGCCGAGCTCTCCGGCGACGTTCCGCCAGTAGCCGCCCGGCCCGGCGTGGGTGTGGGTGGCGATGACCACCACCTGGTCGAGCGGGATGGCGGCCTCTTCCCGCGAGAGCTCCACCGCGGCCCGCGCGAGGTCGCCGGGCACGAGCAGGATCTCCGCCGAGACCAGGGCCACCGCGCAACCCGGCCCGGCGAGCACCAGCGCCCGCGCCGCCACCGGGTCGCGCACGCCCTCGGTCGCCCAGCGCAGGCGCGGGAAGCCGCCGATGGGGACGCCGGCCGGGAGGTCGAGCAGCACCTCGGCGGCGCCGGCGCGGAGCGGCCCGTCCCCGCGGCAGGCGCCCGTGAGGCGCGGCGGGCCCGGGTGCCGCGGCGCGCGCCAGGGCAGGGAGGCGAGCGCGATCGCCGAGGCCAGCAGGAGCAGCGACAGCGAGAAGACGGTGAGCAGCTTTTTCACGCGAGGACCGTTATACTCCGCCGCGTCATGGGGTACGACGCCGTCCAGGACAAGGTCGCGGACGAGTGCGGCGTGTTCGGCATCTGGGCGCTCGGGCAGAACCTGGAGGCCGCCAACTTCACCTACCTCGGCCTGCACGCCCTGCAGCACCGCGGCCAGGAGTCGGCCGGCATCGTCTCCACCGACGGCAAGACGCTCCACGTCCACCGCGACATGGGGCTCGTGGCCGACGTCTTCACCGCCGACGTGCTGGCGCGCCTCAAGGGCGCCGCCGCCATCGGCCACGTGCGCTACTCCACCAGCGGGGCCAGCTCGCTCAAGAACGCCCAGCCCATCGCGGTGCAGTACTCCGGGGGCCTGGTGGCGGTGGCCCACAACGGCAACCTGGTCAACGCCGACGCCCTGCGCACCGACCTCGAGGCCTCCGGGTCGATCTTCCAGACCACCAGCGACACCGAGGTGGTGGTGCACCTCATGGCGCGCGCCCGCATCGAGGGGCGCCCCGGGACGCTGGAGCACCTCAAGTCCTCGGTGCGCCAGGCGCTCTCCAAGGTGTCCGGGGCCTACAGCCTGCTCATCCTCACCGAGAAGGCCATGGTGGGGGTGCGCGACGAGATGGGCTTCCGGCCGCTGGTCATCGGCCGGCTCAAGGGGAGCTACGTCCTCTGCAGCGAGACCACCGCCCTGGACCTCATCGAGGCCGAGTACCTTCGCGAGGTGGAGCCGGGCGAGCTGGTGGTCGTGGACGAGAACGGCTTCCACTCCGAGCGGCTCTTCCCCGACCGCCCCCGGAAGCGCCTGGGGCGCTGCGTCTTCGAGCACATCTACTTCGCCCGGCCGGACTCGGTCCTCTTCGGCAAGCCGGTCTACGCCGCCCGGGCTGCCTTCGGGGCCCAGCTGGCGCGCGAGCACCCGGTCGAGGCCGACCTGGTGGTGCCGGTGCCCGACTCGGGGGTGCCGGCCTCCATCGGCTACTCCAAGGAGAGCGGCATCCCATTCGCCATGGGGCTGGTGCGCTCACACTACGTGGGTCGGACCTTCATCGAGCCGCAGCAGTCCATTCGCCACTTCGGCGTGAAGCTGAAGCTGAACGCGGTGCGCGACGTCCTCAAGGGCAAGCGCCTGGTGGTGGTGGACGACTCCATCGTGCGCGGCACCACCAGCCGCAAGATCGTGAAGATGCTCAGGGCCGCCGGGGCCACCGAGATCCACATGCGCATCAGCTCCCCGCCGACCTCCTGGCCCTGCTACTACGGCATCGACACCCCCACCCGCCAGGAGCTCATCGCCAGCTCCCACTCGGTGGACGAGATCGCCCGTTACCTCACCGCCGACAGCCTGGGTTACCTCTCCCTGCCGGGCCTCTACCAGGCGCTGGGCGAGGAGCGGAGCGGTTTCTGCGACGCCTGCTTCTCGGGCGAGTACCTGGTGGCCTTCCCGCAGCCCCGCCACCAGGGGCAGATGCCGCTGCGGCTGGTCGGGGCCTGACGGCCGCGCGGCCACAAGGGCCCGCCCGACGAGCCGTAGGGCGGGGGCTCGTCCCCCGCCGAAGCCTAACGCCGGTGATCGCCGCCATGACGGCCGCGCCCGTACGCGTGGAGCCGCCGGCGCTGCCGCCCCGCGGCGATCGGAGGCTCGACGCGGCTCATCGCGGCCCCGAGCGAGGCGGGTGCCCCGCCATGGCACCCCCGCCGGGCGCGTCCCTGGGCTAGGCTCGGGTCATGACCTCCGCGGCCGAGGGCGGCTGGCGCGTCGCCGACGGGACCATCCGCGTCTACCGGCTCTTCGACGTGGCCGACGCCATCGACCTCGGCCGCGCCGAGGCGCTCGCCGGCGCGCCCACCTCGCGGGTGCGGCTGGAGGGGTCGCGCACCCACTCCGCCATCGAGATCCCGCGGCCGCCGCTGCGGCTGGCGCTCGGGCCGCGGGCGCTGCCGCTCGCCTCCGGCGAGCGCCCGTGCCAGGCCCGCGCCAACCTCCTCGACTACGGGGTGGCCAGCGTCCTCTACGAGCTCCCCATCCCCGCCGGCACGCCGCTCGAGGCGCTGGTCCCGCTTTCCGAGGAGCTGCTCGACAAGCCCACTCCGGCCCTCGACTCGGCCGCCCGCCGCGACGCCACCGAGGTCGCCGCCGCGCTCGGGCCGGCGCTGGAGAAGCCGCACGCCTGGGACGGGCTCGAGACCTACACCGTCTTCTTCGTGCGGGCCTTCGAGGGCCCGGCCACCGCCCGCGAGCTCGTCGAGAAGGCGCCGCTGGCGCGGCTGCTCCTCGGCGAGACCAGCCCGCAGACGCTGGCGCACGGCGAGGTCGAGGACGTCCTCAAGCACCACTTCAGCTACCTCGCCGACGACCTGGCGGTGGTGGACTGGAACAGCGCCTTCGTCTACGAGCCCTCGGCGGTCACCGACATCCCCGACGTGCTGGAGTTCGCCACCGCCCACCTGCTCGAGCTGCGCTACTACGACGCCCTCCTGGACCGGGAGCTGCACCGCCTCTACGACGAGGTGGAGGCGCTGGGTGGGCGCATCAACGTGCTGACGCGACGCTATGTGAAGCTGCAGCGGCGGACGGCGGCCCTGCTGCTCGAGCTCTCCGAGATGACCGAGCGGCTGGAGAACGCCGTGAAGATCGTGGGGGACTTCTACCTGGCCAGGCTGTACCAGGCGGCGGTGCGCCGCTTCCGGCTGCCGGCCTGGCAGGAGACGGTACTGCGCAAGCAGCGGCTGCTCGCCGACGTGAACGAGCTCCTCAACGCCGAGGCCGGCCGGCGCCGGGCGGAACTCCTTGAAATCACGATCATCCTGCTCATCCTCTGGGAAGTCGTGTACACCCTGGTGCGCTAGGGCGGGCGCCTCGAAAGGGCCATCTGGCGCGGCTTCCGGAAGGGGATCGTCACGGGAGGCCCATTTTTCGGGGCTTCCGGGGCGACTCGGGAGTTGACTCGGGGATCCGAAAACGATATCGGGGAGCCCAGCCGCCGCACGGCCGACCTTCTCTCTCTTCCCGGCGGCGCCTCAAGGAGGGTTCGCCCAATGACGCAGGCTCAGTTCTTCGCGGCAGTCGCCGATGGCGCGCAGGTTTCCAAGGCCCAGGTCCGCGCCGTGTTCGCCGCGGTCGAGGATTGTGTCAAGAAGAGCCTCAAGCCCGGTGGCAAGATCCCGCTCGGCGGCCTGGGCGCCGTGAAGCTGGTGGACCGCAAGGCCCGCATGGGCCGCAATCCGGCCACCGGCGAGCCCATCAAGATCGCGGCCAAGCGGGTCATCAAGATGGCGCCCTCGAAGGCGATGAAGGACATCTTCAACAAGAAGAGCAAGTAGTCGCCGCCTCGAGGCCGTTCTCAGGGCCCGCCGGACCTCGCGTCCGGCGGGCCCGTGCGTTTCGTGCGCCGAGAGGGAGCAGGCCCGAGGCGGCACCTACGGCTGGATGCGCAGCAGGGTGCGGACCGTGTTCACGATCTCCGCGAACTGCACCGGCTTCTGGAGGTAGACGTCCACCCCCAGCTCGCTGGCCCGCTGGCGCGCCTCGGCCCCGCCGGCGCTGATGACGACGATGGGCAGCGCCATGAGCGCCGGGTCGGCGCGGATGCGCTCCACCAGCGTGAAGCCGTCCATCACCGGCATGAACAGGTCCACGATGCACAGGTCGACGCGGGGCGGCCGGGAGAGCCGGGCCAGCGCCAGGTGCCCGTTGGCGGCGTACTCCACCTGCACGTCCACCTGGCCGGCGGCGGCGCGGAGCTTGCGCAGCGCCCACTCGTACATCTCCACCACGTGCGGGTTGTCCTCAACCACCAGCACCCGGTAGAGCCGCGCCGGCGGCGCCTCGGTGTTGCGCGCCGCCCGGACCAGCCGGGCCACCCGCTCCCGGTCCTCGCCCCGGTCGTCCGGGATGCGCACCGCCACGCCCGGAGGCTCGCCCGAGTGGGCCAGCCGGTGGCGCACCACCTCCACCTGCACCTCCAGCGGCTCCAGGAGCCCCGGGAACCCGATCTGGAGCGCCACCCGCTCGCCCGGGGCCAGATCGCGATCGGTGCGGATGAAGATGCCGCCGGCGGAGAGATTCTCGGTGGCGTCGCGGAAGAACTCGGGCGTGGCCGGGTAGTCCACCCGGAGCACCAGCGGAATGCGCGGATCGCGGCGCTTTTCCTCGCCCTCCATGGGTCCCGCGGCGAGTATGGCGCGCGCGGGAACTCCTTGACAAGGCGGCGGGCGCTCAATAGCCTGCCAAAACTTTTTCGAGGCATCTCCGCCCCTTATGTCCCACCCAGACGCGAAGGTCCCCATGGCGGTCGAGGAGCTGCCGCGCGAGGGCGTGGCCCGGTTCGATGCCGAGCTGCCCGGCATCCTGAAGCGCTACCCGGAGGATCGGAAGGCGGCGGCCATGCTCCCGGCCCTGCACCTCGCCCAGTCGATCTTCGGGTACATCTCCCCGGCGGTGCAGGCGCTCGCCGCTGACCGGCTGGGGACCTCCCCGGCGCGGGCCGAGGAGGTGGCGACCTTCTACGTCATGTACCACACCCATCCGGTGGGCCGGCACCTGGTGGAGGTCTGCACCAACGTCTCCTGCTCCCTCACCGGCGG
>DASRTO010000287.1:0-24946 GCA_035655915.1 Anaeromyxobacteraceae bacterium | reverse complement strand
CGATCTCGAGCTTCTCGGCCACGGTCACCTCCAGCGCTGCAGGACCACCTTCACGGTGCCGTCGGGCTGCCGCTCCTCCTTGGCGATCTGGTAGCCCTTCTGCTTGAGCTCGCTCGTCACCTTCGAGTAGGCGTAGCGCTGCACCACCCGGCCGGCGAGCTCGCTGCCGCGGGCGCCGTGGGCCACCAAAGTCACCTTCTCCCCGGCCCCGACCTTCACCCCCACCTCGGCCCCGCTCGCGTCGGCGACCACGTAGTCGACCTCGTGGACCTTGCCGTCGGCCCCCTGCATCTGCTTGCGCTGCTGGCGGTACTCGGCGCCGGCCTCGGCCACGGCCTCGAACAGGGCCGCCAGCCCCTGCACCAGCACCACGATCTCCACTCCCTGCGACATTCACCACCCCCAGAAGCCTCGGCGCCGGTAGCGCCAGCGCGGCGGCGACAGCAGCCCCAGCAGCACCACCAGGATCATCAGTCCGGCGAAGCGGGCGCTGCCGCCGCGCGCCCCCAGCACAAAAAGCAGCACCGGGACGGCCACCGCCAGCACGATGACGGCGATGCGGAGCAGCGGGTTCCTGATGGCGCGCAGCCAGCGCAGACCCACCGGGGCCCGCGGCGGACCGCCCCAGGGCTCGTCGGGGTCGTAGGGGAACCCCGGGTCCCGCCCCCAGCCGCGCCCCCAGCGCTCGCGCCCCTCGGCGCGGCCCAGCTCGCCCTCGACCCGGTCGGCCTCCATGCGCGCCATCTCGGTGGCCATCGCCACCCGGGCCTTCCGCTCCTCCTCGGCCAGGCGCTCGCGCTCCGCCGCCCGCTCGGCCAGCACCCGCGCCTCCTCGGCCGCCTCCTCCCGGCGCCTCGCCCACAGGCGCTCGTTGAAGGCCTCCTGCTCGGGGGTCCGCAGGTCGGCGCCGCAGTTCTGGCAGGCCTCGGCGAAGCGGGCGTTGTCCATCTCGCAGCGGGCGCAGCGCCGGAAAGGCTGCACCCCCTCGACCGGCTCGGCCACCTCCAGGGGACGCTCCACCGGCGGGCGGAAGCGGTCGGTGGCGCTGGCCGGGATCCGCGGCTCGCCGGTCCCGGCGCCGCCGGGCCCCTCCACCCGCTGGAAGCGCCCGGACGGGCCGGCCTGCGGCGGCTCGTCCTCGGGGCGGCGGGGCCGCTCGATGTTGCGGAAGCGCCGGAAACGGTCGCGGATCATATCGAGCCGAAGCGGGCGGCGATGGGCTTGGGCACGTCCTCGGCGGGGACGGCCGAGGCGGGGCGGGTACGGGTGCGCGCCCACTCGCGGACCCGCTCGATCTCCTCGCGCATGGTGGCGGCCAGGGGGAAGGTCTCCTTGACGGCGTGCTCCAGGTGGCCCTGCTCCAGGTCGCGCCCCTCGGCGAAGGCGTCGTAGAGGGCCGACACCACCGCCTGCTCGATCTCGGCGCCGGAGAAGCCGTGGGCCAGGCGCGCCACCGCCGGGAGGTCGAAGCGCGCCGGGTCGCGGCCGCGCCGGCCCACGTGGATGCGGAAGATCTCGTCCCGCTCGGCGACGGTGGGGAGGTCGATGAAGAAGATCTCGTCGAAGCGCCCCTTGCGGAGCAACTCCGGCGGCAAGGCCTCGATGCGGTTGGCGGTGGACACCACGAAGACCGGGGCGGTCTTCTCCTGGAGCCAGGTGAGCATGGCCCCGAAGACCCGGGCGGTCACGCCGCCGTCGGTCATGCCGGAGGAGCCGCTCCCCGAGAGCCCCTTCTCGATCTCGTCGATCCACAGCACGGCCGGGGCCACGCTCTCGGCCACCCGGATGGCCTTGCGTAGGTTCTCCTCCGAGGAGCCCACCAGGCCGGAGAAGATGCGCCCCATGTCGAGGCGCAGCAGCGGCAGCCGCCAGGTGGAGGCGATGGCCTTGGCGGTGAGGCTCTTGCCGCAGCCCTGTACGCCGAGGAGCAGGAGCCCCTTGGGCTCGGGCAGCCCGAAGCGGCGGGCCGCCTCGCCGAAGGCGGCGGTGCGCCGGCCGAGCCAGGTCTTCACGTTCTCCAGGCCCCCCACGTCCTGGAGCGACTCGTCGGCCGGGTAGTACTCGAGGAGGCCGCTCTTGCGGATCACCTGCCGCTTCTCCTCCAGCACCAGCCGGACGTCGTCCTTCCCCAGGGCGCCGTCGGAGGCGATGGCCTTGGCGAAGGCGTTCTCGGCCTCGGAGAGGGTGAGGCCCTGGGCCGCCTTGATGATGGCCTCGGCGTCCTCCTTGCTCATCTGGACGCTGGCGCTCCGCGACTGGCGCAGCTCCGTGACGATGTCCTTGAGCAGCGCCAGCAGGTCCCGCGCCGAGGGGAGGGGCACGTCGAGGACGGTGACCTCCTTCTCCAGCTCGGGCGGGATGGTGAGCGTGGGCGAGAGCAGGATGACGGTGGTGAAGCTCGACTTGAGCCCTTGGGCCAGCTCCCGCAGGGCCCGCACCACCGTGGGGTCGGAGAGGAAGGGGTGAAAGTCCTTCAGCACCACCAGCGACGGGTCGGGCAGCCGCTCGACCTGGGAGAGCATCTCCACCGGGTCCTTGCCGCCGTCCACCGGGGCCCCGCGGGCGCCGCCGGCCCGGCGCAGCCCCCTGGTCACCGACCAGGTGACGAGCGACTTGCCGTGCTCGCGGGCCAGGTCCTCCAGGATGGCGTCGAGCCGCGCCTCCTCCCAGGTCACCAGGTAGACCAGTGGGTAGCGGGCCCGGATGAGGGTGTCGAGCTCCGACACGAAGCGGGGCCTCGCCACCGCGGCGCCGGCGGTGGGCGGCGCGGCCGGCGGGGCGGTGGGCTTGGGAGCCTCGGCCATGACGGAGAGCATAGCAGGCCCGCCGCCGGGGTCGATCCGGCCGCGCGTCCCCTGTTCATGGAGTCAGGGGGTGCGCAGCCAGGCCAGGCGGCCGTCAGGCCCGGCCTCCACCGCCGCCACCGTCCCCGGCGGCACCGCCCGGTCGCCGCCGGCGGCCATGATCACGGCCTCGGCCATCTCCGGGTTGTGCCCCACCAGGGCCACCCCCCCGCCGGCGGTGCGCGCCAGCGCCAGCACCTCCGGCCCAGTGCAGCGGCCGGGCGCCAGGGCCGCGTCGACCTGCAGCCGCGCCCCGGTGGCGGCGGCGAGGATGGCCCCCGTCTCGCGGGCCCGCCGGTAGGGGCTGGCCACGATCCTCACCAGCTTCACCGACGGCGCCAGCGCCCGCGCCAGGGCCTCGAAGGCGGCCCGCCCGGCCGGGGTGAGCTGGCGCTCGGTGTCGGGCGTGCTGGTGCCCCGCTCCGCCTCGGCGTGGCGGACGAGGTAGAAGGTCTTCTTCACCGTCCTCCTCCCGCGGCGCCGGCGGCGGGCGCGGCCCGGCCGGTGCGGGCCGCCAGCGCGTGCAGGCGGCTGGCGGCGGAGAGGTCCATGAGCAGCGCCGGCAGCTCTTGCGGCATGCGGTAGGACCAGTTGTCGCTGGAGACCGTGCCTGGGATGTTGACCCGCTCGCGCGCGCCCAGCGCGTCCTGGAACGGGAGCAGCACCAGGTCCGAGCCCGAGGCGTAGACCAGCTCCAGCACCGCGTCCCGTACCTCCTCGTCGAACCGCTCCGGCGCCTGCTCCCGCAGCGCCGCCAGGCCCGGGATGGCCAGGAAGGCGCGGCGCTCCTCGGGCGGCAGACCCTCGTACCAGTCGGCCAGCGAGTCCGTGTCGTGGGTGCCGCTGGTGGCCACCGACAGGGCCGGCCAGCGGGCCGGGTCCCGGAACTCCGGGCCGTCCTTCTCCCAGCGCAGGACGCGGTAGCCGGGGATGCCCAGCCTGGTCAGCGAGGCCCGCACGAAGTCCGGGATCACGCCCAGGTCCTCGGCGATGACCCGACCCCCCTGCTGGAAGAGGGTCATCACCCGCTCGCCGTTCCTGAGCTGATCCGGCTCCTCCTCCGGCGCGAAGCCGGGCGGCCCGCCGTCGCCGGGGAAGTAGAACGACCGGTAGAAGCCGACCACGTGGTCCACCCGGTAGAGGTCGTAGAGCTCGCCGGCGCGCCGCCCGCGCGCCGCGATCCAGGCGTGGCCGTTCCGCTCCATCTCCTCCCAGTCGTAGACCGGCAGGCCCCAGTCCTGGCCGGTGGCGCTGAAGGCGTCGGGCGGGGCCCCGGCGCGGGCGTCGAGGCGGAAGTCCGAGGCGCGGGCCCAGACGTCGGCCGAGTCGCCGGCCACCATGAAGGGCAGGTCGCCCATGAGCGCCACCCCCGCGGCCGCCACCGCCCGGCGCGCCTGGTGCCACTGGCAATCCGCCTCCCACTGCAGCCACTCGCGGTAGAGGATGCGTTCGCGCAGCTCCACCCGGGCCGCGCCCATCGCCGCCGGATCCCGTCGCCGCAGCGGCTCGGGCCAGCCGGTCCAGGCGGCGCCGCCGAAGCGGTCGTCGTGCAGGGTGGCGAAGAGGGCGTAGTCCTCGAGCCAGTCGTGCTCGCGGGCGAAGGCCGTGAGCGCCTCGGCCCGGCGGGTGCGGCGGCTCCACTCCTTCTCGAGGAAGGCGCGGAAGGCGAGCCCCAGGGCCCGCTCCTTGAGCTGGCGCACCGGGTGCCAGTGCACGCGCGGCGCCGCCTGGAGGCCACCGAGGAGCGCCTGGTCCTCTGGAGAGAGGGCCTCGCGCCCGCCGGCGGCGGCGAAGTCCTCCATGGCGTCGAGCGCCAGGTAGATGGGGTCGAGCGCGAAGGCCGAGAGCGCGCCGTAGGGGCTGTCCTGGCCGCGTGAAACCTCGTTCACCGGCAGCACCTGCACCGCCGAGAAGCCGGCCCCGGCGGCCCAGCGGGCGAAGGGGACCAGGTCGGGGATCTCGCCCAGCCCCCAGGCGGTCGGGCTGCGGATGGAGAAGAGCGGGATGAGGACGCCGGCCTGGCGGGGCATGTGGTGTGGCTCGGGGTGGAGGCCGCCTTGTAGCCGATCTGGCGCCGGGTTATCCAGGGGTCAGAATCAGAATCCGCCCCGCCCCTCGCGCATTCCCCATGGCCTACCGCGGCCGCTTCGCCCCCACCCCCACCGGCCCCCTGCACCTCGGCAACGCGCGCACCGCGCTGCTCGCCTGGCTCGACGCGCGCGCCCGCGGCGGCGCCTTCCTGATGCGGGTCGAGGACCTGGACCGGCCGCGGGTGCGCCCCGGCGCCGAGGCCCGCATCCTCGACGAGCTGCGCTGGCTGGGGCTCGACTGGGACGAGGGGCCGGACGCGGGCGGCCCGCTCGGTCCCTACCGGCAGTCGGAACGGCAGGAGCGGTACCGGGAGGCCCTGGAACGGCTACGCCGGGACGGGCTCGCCTATCCCTGCTTCTGCTCCCGCGCCGAGGTGGCCGCCGCGGTACAGGCGCCGCACGGGCCGGGTGACGACGGGCCGCGCTACCCGGGTACCTGCCGCGGGCTCTCCGGGCGCGAGCGCGCCGAGCGGGCCCGCCGGCGGCCGCCGGCGTGGCGCTTCCGGGTGCCGGGGGGTGCGGTGACCTTCGACGACGGCGTGTGCGGCCCTCAGTCGGTGGACGTGGCCGCGGAGGTGGGCGACTTCGTGGTGGCCCGGGCCGACGGCGTCCCCGCCTACCAGCTGGCGGTGGCGGTGGACGACGCGGCCATGGAGGTGACCGACGTGGTGCGGGGCGACGACCTCCTGCCCTCCACCGCCCGGCAGATCCTGCTCTTCCGCGCCCTCGGCCTCGCGATCCCGCGCTTCGCGCACCTGGCGCTGGTGGTGGGGCCCGACGGCGAGCGGCTCGCCAAGCGGCACGGCGCCCTGTCGCTGGGCGAGCTGCGCCAGCGCGGCGCCGACCCGCGGGCGGTGTGCGGGCTCCTGGCGTCGCTCTCCGGACTGGCCCCGCCGGGCGCGTCCTGCTCCCCGCGCGACCTCGTGGCCGGCTTCCGGCTGGAGCAGGTCCCGGCGGCGCCGGCGCGACTCGACCCGGAGCGGGTGGCCCGGCTCCTTGGCTGAGGCGGTCGCGCTGTCGGGCTCCCCGTCCCCTGGTCCGGATTTCCCGACAGCGAGATCAGCCAACCTCCTGGAATCACTGGTCCCGCCGTCTGGCAGCGGCGATGCAGTACCGGTCTGCGGGTGGCACGACCGGAGTCGCGGCACCCGAAACCGAAAGGAGACTGCCATGACCCGCAAGACCCCCACCCTCATCGGCGCCGCGGTCGGACTCGCCATCTTCCTGGCCCTCGGCCTTCTGCCCTCCATGGTGTACGGCGGCTACGCCGGCGTCCTGCTGGCCGGCGGCATCTTCGGCACCCCGGTCAGCGCCACCTTCTGGCCCCGCGCCCTCATCATCTTCGGGATGGTGCTCGGCGTGACCGGCGTGGGCGCGCTCTTCACGGTGGCCGGCGCCGCCCTCGGCGCGGCGGTCGGCGCCCTCGCCGGCGCCCCGGCGGCCGCGCCCAAGGCGAAGGAGACCAAGGCCTAGCGGAACCCGGAGGGGGACCCCCGAGCAGCCCCGGTCCGGCGCACGCCGGGCCGGGGCCTCGTGTTGCTCCGCGGAGGTAGGGCGGGGGCTCGTCCCCCGCCGGCGGTCGACGCGGGTGCCCGCCTCCATCACACCGGGGTGCCCAGGACGGCCGCCAGGGTCTCGCGGAGGTAGCGCGCCGCCACCGCCAGCGTGCGCTCGGCTCCGCCGGGGGAGCGGGCCAGGGGCGGCGCGACCTCGGAGAGGTCGGCCCCGGCGATCCCGACCTCCCGGCCCAGCCGGCGGATGAGGTCCGCCACGAAGCCCGGCAGGAGCCCCTCGGGCTCGGGAGTGCCAGTGGCGTCGGCAAAGGCCGCATCGGTGCCGTCCACGTCGTTGGAAAGGTAGACCGCGGAGACGCCGCTGGCCCTCACGTGCGCCAGGATGGCGTCCAGGGCGCGGGCCGGGTCGGCCCGGACCTCGGCGGCCCAGAACTGGCGCACCCCCAGCGTCCCCTCCCAGTGCGCCCGGTCGTGGCGCGAGGCGCGGATCCCCACCTGCGTCAGGCGCCCGCCCCGCCCCAGGAGGTCGTTGGCGTGGAAGGCCCACGTACCGAAGCAGTAGCGGACGCCCAGGCGCTCCGGGAGCAGGTCGGTGTGGGCGTCCACCTGGACCAGGCCCAGGCCGGGCCGGGCCGCGGCCAGGGCCCGCACCGCCGGCCAGGCGCAGGAGTGGTCGCCCCCCAGCACCACCGGCGCGGCGAGCGGGTTCACCGAGAGGGCCAGCGAGAGGGCGCGCTCGGCGATGGAGAGCGGCGACACCGGCAGCCGGCTCGCCTCGGCCGGCGGCAGGCCGGGGTACAGGGCCGTTCGCGAGGCCGTGAGCTGCGCCTCGGAGAGCATCTCGTCGTGGAGGAGCTGCGGCACGCAGGGCACGTCGCCCAGGTCCACCACCCCGGCCCGCTCGGCGCGGGCCGGCCAGTCCGGCTGGTCGTCGAGCAGCCGCGTCCGGATTGCCTGCGGGCCGAGGTTGGCCCCCCGCAGGTAACCGGCCCCGACGTCGGAGGGGACGCCCAGCACCACCGCCCGCGCCGAGGGCAGCCGGGCCAGCCGTTCCCGGAAGCGCGCCCGCACCTCCTCGTCGGAGGCGGCGCCGTGGAAGCGCCGGACGAGCCGCTCCTGCTCGGCCCGTCCCGTGGAGACGAGGGGCAGCCCCGCCCCGGCGGGCCGGAGCAGCAGCGACAGCTCCTCGAGCGCGGTCATGGCGCGAGCCTAACCGGCCCAGCCTGGGCCGGCCACATCCGCGGCTCCGCAACATCGTCCGTCAGCGCCAGGTGCGCACCAGCTCCACCAGCGTCCGCAGGCCGGCGGCGGTGGCGCCCTTCGCCAGGTACCCTCGCTCCTTGGAGGTGGAGGCCGGGCCGGCGATGTCGAGGTGCACCCAGGGCGTGTCGCCGACGAACTCCTTCAGGAACCAGGCGGCGGTGATGGCGCCGCCCCAGCGCTCGCCGGTGTTCCGGAGATCCGCCACCTCCGACTTGAGCTGCTCCTTCAGGGACTCGGTGAGCGGCAGCCGCCACACGTCCTCGCCGGCGGCGCGTGCCGCGGAGAGGAGGCCGTCCATGGCCTTGCCGTCGGGCCCGAAGGCCCCGGCGGTGGTGTGGCCCAGCGCCACCACGCAGGAGCCGGTCAGGGTGGCCACGTCGACGGCCGCCGCCGGCTTGAGCGTCGAAATGCCCCAGGCCAGCACGTCCCCCAGCACCAGCCTTCCCTCGGCGTCGGCGTTGGTGACCTCGACGCTCTTGCCGTTGCAGGCGGTGAGCACGTCGGAAGGCTTGTAGGCCCGCCCGCCCGGCATGTTCTCGCAGGCCCCTACCAGCGCGTGGACCGGGAAGGGGGGCTTCATCGTGGCCACCACCCGCATGGCCCCCAGGGCGGCGGCACTGCCGGCCATGTCGGTCTTCATGTCCACCATCGACTCGGTGGGCTTGAGCGAGAGCCCGCCCGAGTCGAAGGTGATGGCCTTGCCCACCATGAGCAGCGGCGGCTCCTTGGCCGCCGCGCCCTTGGGTACCCAGCTCAGCCGGATGAGGCGCGGTTCCTCCGCCGAGCCGCGGGTCACGCCCAGGAACATTCCCATGCGCAGGGCCGCGATCTCGCGCGGCCCACGCACCTCGCAGTGGAGCCCGGCCGCCTTGGCGAGGTCCCGGGCCTCCTGCGCCAGGCGCGAGGGGGTGCAGGCCAGGGGCGGCTCGTTGACGAGGTCCCGCGCCCAGGCGCAGGCCGCCGCCACGGCCTTGGCCAGCTCGGCCGCCTCGCGCACCTCGCGCGAGCGCTCCTGCCCGGGCGGCAGCGACAGCACCAGGGCCTGGGGCGCGGCTTTCTTCTTCTCGCTCTTGTAGCGGTCGAAGCGGTAGGCGCCCAGCAGGGCGCCCTCCACCAGGGCCCGCGTGGCCTGGGCCCACCACCCGGAGAGGCGCGGCGAGCCCAGCCCCAGCCGCGCCGCCCCCACCTTCTGCGCGGCGCGAGCGGCCTTGCCGGCGGCGACCCGCAGCGGCTCGAAGCCGGCGCGAGGGAGATCCGCCGCGGCCCGCTCGCGGGAGCCGAGCCCGAGCAGCATCACCCGCGCCGCCCCGAGCTGCCCCAGGCCGTAGAGCAGCAGCGACTGGTCGGCCTTCCCCTGGAACTCCTCGTCACGGGCGGCGGCCAGGAGGTGGCCGCCCAGGCGGCGATCGATCTC
The DNA here is from genome assembly GCA_035655915.1 of Anaeromyxobacteraceae bacterium. Taxonomy (GTDB): domain Bacteria; phylum Myxococcota; class Myxococcia; order Myxococcales; family Anaeromyxobacteraceae; genus DASTPH01. The sequence continues at coordinate 15,822 of DASRTO010000287.1, read as the reverse complement.
GCCGACCAGCCCCCTCTTCGGGTCGGCCAGATCCTCCTCGAACACCGGCAGGGCCAGGAGCGAGCAGGTGAGCTCCAGCGGCGGCGCGGCGGTGAGCTCCACCTTCATGGGGCTCCTCCTCTGCGGGCGTCTCACGGGTGGACGACGGTCACGGGGATGCCGGGCGCGGCACGGAGGCCTCGATGCGCCGGACGGCGGTGTGGGCCTCGGCGGCGCCGCAGGCCGGGCTCGAAGACTTGATGCCGAGGAAGCCCGAGGTCACCACCCTGGCGCGGGAGAGCTCCCGCAGCTTGGGCAGCGCCGCCACCGCGCCGATCTCCCCGAGCCGCAGCGAGGCGGCCTTGCGCACCTCGCAGTCCGGGTCGGCCAGGAGCGCGACGTAGGTCGCCTCCCGGTCGATGCGGTCCTCGCCGCCGAGGTCGCGGGCCACCGAGAGCGCCCGCAGGCGCGCGAACCCCGGTCCGCGCTGCGCCGCCTCCAGCACCGCCGGCAACGCGGCGGGGGGCCCGGCCCGGATCAGCAGGCGCGCCGCCCGGTCAGCCAGGCGGCGCTCGCGGGCCAGGTCCGCCACCAGATCCGGCACGGCGGGCCCCAGCGCGGAGGCGTCCAGGGAGGCGGCCGCCTCGTAGGCGTCGAGGGCCGCCGCCGTGCGGTCCGGCATCTGGTGCAGCGCCTGACCGAGGAGCGTGCGCAGGCGGGCATCGTCGGGCCGGCGGGCCACCGCGTCCTCGAGCAGGGGGCGGGCGCCGGTGGCGTCGCCGGCGGCCAGGAGGGCCTCGGCCCGCGTCGCCGGCCGGTGCCGGCCAAGGGCCAGCGCCCCAGCCGCGACCGCCAGGACCACCAGTGCCGCGACTGCGGCCAGGAGGGCGCGGCGCTCGCCGGGACGGTAGAAAGCTGCCTGGAGGCGTCCCGGCGCCCGCCGCAGGGCGCGCCAGGCGGCGGGGAGGCCGCCCCGCAGGGCCACCCTGGCCCGGGCGAGCAGCATGGACGCGGACTGCCGGGCCGACGGCGCCAGCGTCGGGGTGAGGCTCTCGGCGGGGAGGGGACTCGGCGAGCCGGTGACCAGGCGCAGCGACGGGGCCGAGCGCACCTCGCCGCCCATCGAGGCGGCCAGCTCCCGGCCTAGGTCGGCGGCGCTGGGATGGCGCTCGCCGGCCGCCTTGGCGCAGGCGCGGGCCACCGCGGCCACCAGCACCGGCCAGGAGGCCAGGTCGGGGCGGGGGTCGGTCAGCGGCGGCACCGGCTGGGTGGCCTGCATCATGAGGAGCGCCCGCGGGTCGTCGGCGTGGAAGGGGTGGCGACCGGCCAGGACCCGCCAGGCGATGAGCCCCACCGCGTAGATGTCGGCCCGGGCGTCGATGGCCGAACCCATGGCCTGCTCCGGGGACAGGTACTCGGGCGTGCCCACCACCATGCCGGGGTGGGTGCTGCTGGCGGAGGTCGGGTCGGTGATCTTGGCGATGCCGAAGTCGAGAATCTTGACCACCGTGCCGCCACCCGGCTGGCGGTGCAGGAAGATGTTCTCGGGCTTCAGGTCGCGGTGCACCACCCCGCGGCGGTGGGCGGCCTCCAGGCCGGCGCACACCTGGACCAGGATGGGCATCACCTCCTCGGCCGGGAGCGGCCCCAGGCGGCGCGTCCGATCGAAGAGGCTCTCGCCCTCCAGGAGCTCCATCACCAGGAACAGGTAGCCGTCCGGGCTGCGGCCGAAGTCGGTGACGCGGACGATGTTGTCGTGCTCCAGCGAGGCGGCGATCTCGGCCTCGCGCCGGAAGCGCTCCACGATCTCCGCGGCAGCGCTGAGGTCGGGGCGGAGCACCTTCACCGCCACGTCCTTGCGCATGTAGACGTGCTCGGCGCGGAAGACCGCCCCCATGCCGCCCGAGGCGATGTGGGCGGTGAGCCGGTAGCGCCCGTCGATGGTGGCGCCGAGGAGCGACTCGGCCACGAAGGCGGGCTTCTGGGGAATGGCCTCGACCAACCCCCCGATTGTACCTCGAAGGACCTTTGCGCCCGCGCCGGGGGATCGTGGGAGGGGCGATCCCACGGCGGCCGGCGCGGCCCGCCACCCTGCCCGTGAAACCGGCTGGAAGGACCGGGGATTGGGGGTCGGCTCCGGGCGCGGTCAGCCGGGGGCGAGGCCCGACTACTGGGGAGGTCTGGTCCCGTGACGAGCAGTCACCACGGTGTGGATGCCGCCCCGGACGGCGAAGTCGCCCTGGACCTCCAGCCAGCGGGGGGAGACGAGCCTCACCAGGTCGTCGCAGATGCGGTTCACCACCGCCTCGTGAAAGTGCCCCTCGTCGCGGAAGGACCAGAGGTAGAGCTTCAGGCTCTTCAGCTCCACGCACAGCTCGTCGGGCGCGTAGCGGATGCGGATGGTGGCGAAGTCCGGCTGCCCGGTGCGCGGGCAGAGGCAGGTGAACTCCGGGCAGTCGAAGGCGATCTCGTAGGGTCGCTCCGGCTGGGGATTGGGGAAGGCTTCCAGGTCCCGGGACGGCTTCGTCGGCATGAGGCGGATCTAGCACGGCCGGAGGCGGCGCGCCGAGGCGCCGGCCACCGCCGAGTCCGGGACCGGCTTTACCTGCCACGACTTCGAGACCTGCCAGGGCCTGGGCTACACGCTGCCGTGCCCGCTGGCAGACGGAAGCACGTACTGGAAGCGGCTGGAGGCCCACTGCCCGAGATCTAGGAGGCGGCGTCGAGGGTGGCGAGCCGCGACCCGACGCTGAGCAGGAACAGGCCCGCCACCCCGGCGGCCACGCCGGCTCCGACGAGCCAGGAGGCCGCCCCTCCGGCGACCTGGAGCGACGGCAGCACCAGGAGGAAGCGCTCCGCCAGGAGCCCGAGCAGGATGGCCGCCGCCCCGACGGCCAGGGTGGCGCGCCGCCGCTTGAACCGCTCGCTGAACAGGAGCCAGAAGGGCCAGGCGAAGACCGCCACCAGGACGAAGGTCGTCACCGGCCGGTAGCCGCCGTGCCAGCGCCGGATGAGCAGCTCCGATTCCTCGGGGACGTTGGCGTACCAGGTGGGCAGGAACAGCGCCCACAGGAGGTAGCTCCAGACCACGATGAAGGCGAAGAGCAGCTTCCCCAGGTCGTGGCGCAGGTCCGGTCCGGAGGTGCCCCGGACGGCGGCCACCAGCGCCACCCAGGCGAGTCCCGAGAGGAAGGCGCCCAGGAAGTAGTAGGCCGGGATCACCGTGGCGGGGGGCGTCGCCGAGAGGCCCATGACCCAGTCGGCGGCCCAGAAGGACAGGACCACCGCGAAGCAGAGCAGGTAGACGACCGCGGCGGCCCGTCCCCGCGCCTGCTCGGCGCCGGGCTCGCGGGCGCGAGCGACGAAGGTGCGCCCGGCGACGAACAAAGCCGTGGTCAGGGCCACCTGGCGCAGCGCAAGCGAGGCGAGGTGGCCTGCTCCAGCGGCGGAGGGCACGAAGGCGCGCGCCCCCAGGAGCAGCACGGCCAGCACCGCCAGGGCCGGGCCGAAGAAGCCCGCCGAGGCGTCGGCGATGGGAAGCACCGCGCCGGCCCAGCGGCCGTTCGCCACCCGCACCGCGGCCCCGAGCGCCACGCCTCCGGCGGACAGGCCGGCGAAGAAGAGGAAGCTGGCGTCGAGGGCGGCCAGGGCAGTCCCGGAGCGGCCCGCAAGGAGGGCCAGGGCGAAGGCCGCGGCGCCCAGCGCCACGCCGGCCGCGGCGAGGCGGGCGACGGTCCGTCCGAACGCGACCGAGCAGCGATCGAGCAGGGCGGTCACGGCCTGGGCACCCTTCCCTGGATGGCGCGCACCCAGTTGACGAGGTTCCAGCGGTCGGCGTCGGAGAGCCCCTCGCGCTGGGGCGGCATGGCCTTGCCGCCGTAGCTGATGGTCCCCCAGAGGAAGCCGTCCGAGCGCCTCTGCACGGTGACGTAGGCCAGGTCGGGCGCCTCGGGGAAGAACTTGGAGACCGGTCCGCGCCCGTGCCCGTCAGGTCCGTGGCAGGGCTGGCAGCGGGCCAGGAAGAGGGCCTGGCCGCGCTCCAGCGACGCCCGGGTGGGCGGGACCGGGTTCTGCAGGTCCTCGGTGTCGTCGCGGCTCTCGTAGCGGGGCCCGGCGCCGAGCGGCACCGCGTGCTCCGGCTGCGGGCGCGGCGCGTCCTCCGGCCGGATCGACGGCTGGTACCACATGTCGGTGCGCCAGTCGTTCGAGCAGGCGCCGAGGAGCAGGGCGGCGAGCGGAGCCAGGCGCCTAGCCGACACGGCCCACCTCCTCGGCGCCGCTCTCGCGCAGGACGCGCTCGGCGAGGGCCGGGTCGCCCCCGACGGCGTAGACGCCGATGCGGTCGGCGTTGAACGTGGGCTGCCCCGGGAAGACGCGGGCCCGCCCCCCGTGCCAGCTCCCCAACGAGACCGCCAGCAGGTTCGTCAGCGAGCCGATGAGCACCGTCATTTCGAAGATGACGATGACGAAGGGGGGGATCGAGACCACCGGCTTGCCGCCGGTGACGAGCGGCCAGGCCAGGGAGGTGCCGACCGTGAGGCCGATGCCGCACAGGAGACCCACCAGGGCTCCCGGGAAGGTGACGAAGTCGATGGGGCTGCGCGGCTTGCCGATGGCCAGCACCACCTCGGGGAAGGGGGCGGGCATGGCCACCCGCACGTCGGCGAAGCCGGCCCCCTTGAGGGCCCGCACCGCTCCCGCGGCGGCGGAAGGCTCCCCGAAGCTCCCCAGGACGCCCGCTTCAGCCGGCATGGGCCGCCTCCCCGGAGGCGTGCGCCTCGTGCGCCAGCTCCTCCTTCATCTCGGCGATGGAGACCGGCGGCAGGACCTTGAGGCCGACCAGGAACCAGAAGAAGAACCAGCCGAAGGCGCCGAAGGTCATGGCCCACTCCACCCAGCTCGGGGTGTAGGTGCGCCAGCTGAAGGGATCGCGGTCGTGGGCCAGCGAGGTCACCACGATGTTGAAGCGCTCCAGCCACATGCCCACGTTCACCAGGAGCGAGATGGTGAAGAGGGCCTTGACGCTGCGCCGGACCTTCCCCGCCAGGAGCAGCGAGGGGCCGACGCAGTTGCAGGCCACCATGAGCCAGAACAGCGGCGCGTAGTCCCCGGTCATCCGGTAGACGAAGGTGGAGCGCTCGGGATCCGACGCCGGCTCGCCGAGCGCGGTCAGGATCTCGGTGGCGTAGGAGTAGGTGACGATGAGGGAGGTGAGCAGCACCAGCCGGGAGAGCATGTCGAGGTGCCGAGGCGTGATGATCTCCTCCAGGTGCAGCCAGCGCCTGAGCGGCACCAGGATCACGATCACCATGGCCACCCCGGAGAGGATGGCGCCGGCCACGAAGTATGGCGGGAACAGGGTCGAGTGCCAGCCGGGCAGGACGGAGACCGCGAAGTCCCAGGACACCACGCTGTGCACCGAGACCACCAGCGGCGTGGCGAAGGCGGCGAAGAAGAGGTAGGCGCGCGTGTAGTGGCGCCACTGCTCGTCGGTTCCGCGCCAGCCGAAGGCCAGGATGCCGTAGAGACGCCTGCGCCAGCCGGCGGCCCGGTCGCGCAGCGCCGCGGCGTCGGGCGCGACCCCCACCAGCAGGAACACGGTCGAGACGATGAAGTAGGTGGAGATGGCGAAGACGTCCCAGATGAGCGGCGACCGGAAGTTGACCCAGATGCCGCGCTCGTTGGGGTACGGGAAGAGCCAGTAGGCGAACCAGGGGCGCCCCAGGTGGAAGATGGGGTAGAGCCCCGCCGTCATCACGGCGAAGACGGTCATCATCTCCGCCACCCGGTAGACCGCGGTGCGGAACTTCGCCCGGAAGAGGAAGAGGATGGCGCTGATGAGGGTGCCGGAGTGGGCGATGCCGACCCAGAAGACGAAGTCGGTGATGAGGTTGCCCCAGCACCCCGGGCGCTCCAGGCCCGTCACGTACAGGCCGTTGCGGACCACGAGGGAGTAGGCCCAGCCGCCCCAGGCGGCCAGGGAGGCGGCCAGCGCCAGGAGGAGCCAGTAGCCCCGCCCCGGCCTGCCGTGAGCGGCCTGGACCGTGGCCTGGAGGCGCTCGAAGGAGAGGCTCACGGCTCCTCCTTCTCGCGCACGCGGGCGAGGTAGGTGATGGCCGGCCGGGTGTTGAGGTCCTCGAGCGCCATGAAGCCACGCCGCTCCCGGGAGAGCCGGGAGACCCGCGAGTCCGGGTCGGCGAGGTCGCCGAAGGCGATGGCCCGGGCCGGGCAGGTCTGGGCGCAGGCGGGGACGATCTCGCCGTCCCGCACCGGGCGCGCCTCGTCGCGGGCCTGGTTCTCGGCGTAGCGGATGCGCTGGACGCAGAAGGTGCACTTCTCCATGACACCCTTGGAGCGCACCGTGACGTCGGGGTTGAGCTGCATGTTCAGCGGCCGGGGGAACTGGGCGTCGCGCCAGTTGAAGGTGCGGACCTTGTAGGGGCAGTTGTTGGAGCAGTAGCGGGTGCCGACGCAGCGGTTGTAGACCTGCGCGTTCAGCCCCTCGGCGGTGTGATAGGTGGCGTAGACCGGGCAGACCGGCTCGCAGGGGGCGTTGGTGCACTGCTGGCACAGCATGGGCAGGAGGTTCACCTCCAGCTCGCCGCCGGGCTCGTCCCCGAGGAAGCGCTCGATCCGGATCCAGCCCATGTACCGCCCCTGGCTCGCCGCCTCGGGCCCCATGACCGGGACGTTGTTCTCGGCGAAGCAGGCGACCACGCACGCCTGGCACCCGGTGCAGCGGTCGAGGTCGATGGCCATGCCCCAGCGGTGCTCGGGGTGGGCCGGCTCGCGGTACATGCGGTGGGACAGATCGGGGCGGCGCACGGAAGGGGCCGCCGCGCTCACGGTGGGCACGATCTCGCGCCCGTGCTGGTAGGGGCTCCCCTCCAGGATGGGGAGGGAGCCGCCCCGCCCGATCCGCGCCACCACGGCGCGCGCCGACCGGAACGCCAGCGAGCCCGAGTGCGCGTCGCGGACCAGGGGCAGGGCCGCGAGCGCCTCGGGGCCGCCGAGCGGGACCGCCACCGCGTCGTCGCGCAGCCCCGGGTAGACGTAGGCCCGGAGCTCGACGCGGCCGGCCGAGGTGGCCACCGAGACCCGGTCGCCGGTGGCGACGCCGAGCCTCCTGGCGGTGGCCGGCGACAGCTCGGCCCAGGGGATCCAGGAGAGGCTGGACACCGCGTCCGGCACCTCCTCGAGCCACGGCAGGCCGCTTCCGCCCCCGCCGCGCAGGACGCCCGGGAAGACCACCAGGTCGAGGTCGCCCCCCTCGGCGGGAGCCGGGGGCGGGACGGAGAGGAAGCCCTCGGCCGCGCCGCGGACGAGCGCGGGCATCTCGGAGCGCGGGGGCAGCCGGTACGACCAGTAGCCGCCCCGCTGGAGCGCCTCGCGCTGGACGGCCATGAGGTCGGGGAACTTCCCGAGGGCCACCATGGCGTAGGTCTCGGCCCGGGTCTGCGTGTATTCGTAGAAGTCCGGCCAGGGGAAGTGCGCCGCCGGGAGCGGAAGCTTCCCGGCCAGCTCGAGGAGCACCTGCCCGGCGGCGCGGGTGTCGGCGAGGGGCGTCATGGCCGGCTGGCACAGGTTCACCACGCCCAGCCGCGGGGAGACGTCGCCCCAGGACTCGAGCGCGTGGTGGTCGGGGAGGACCAGGTGGGCCCGACGGGTGGTCTCGTCCGGCCGCGATCCGAAGCTCACCACCAGGGGGACGCGACCCAGGGCCTCGCCGGCGCGGAGCGCCGCCGGAAGGCTGCCCGCCGGATCGGCGTGGTGGACCAGCAGGACCTCCACCCGGCCGGCTGCCATGTCGGCGAGGAGCGACTCCACCTGCCCGAACGGGGAGGGCGGATCCTCCATCGGATCGAGGCCGTAGAAGACGGTCTGGCCCAGGTTCCCCAGCGCGAGGTCGACGAGCCGGAGCACCGCGGCGAGCTGGGTGGCGTCCGGCCCCTGGCTCGACACGCCCGGGCCGAGCAGGGCCGAGGGCCGGCGCAGCGACAGCTCGCGGCCGAGCCGCTCGATGCGCTCCCAGGGCAGGCCCGCCCGGCGGGACAGCTCCGACGGATCGAGCGCGGCGAGCCGGGAGTTGAGGGCGCGGGCCTCGGGCGCCAGGTCCTGGACCGCGTTCCGCGGATCGACGAGCCAGCGCAGGAGCCCCAGCGCGACGGCCAGCTCGCCTCCGGCGCGGGCGCGTAGCCAGACGTCGGCGGAGTACCCGGTGAGCGACAGCCGCGGTCCCACCCAGGTGAGGCGGGTGCGATCCGGCCCCACCCGCCCCCGACCCTCGGCCAGCTGGCGGGCGTGCTCCACCGGGGACAGCCAGGCCTCCAGGAACTCTGCGCCGAAGGCGACGATCGACCTGGCCCGGGAGAGTTCGTGGACCGGGATCTCGGGCTGGTCGAAGAGGGCCTCGCCGGCGGCGCGCAGGGGCGCGGCGTCGAGGGGATCGAGCACCACCCGGTCCTCGGCCCGCCCGCCCAGCGCCCGCAGGAACGCCCGCTGGAAGGCGCCGGCGCTTCCCGGCTCGGGGCGGGTGAGCACGCGGATCGACCCGGGCCCCTTCTCCCGCGCCGCCATGAGGGCCTTCGCGAGCAGGTCCTCCGCCTCGTCCCAGCCGAGGGCCGAGAGGCGCCCCTCCGGCCCGCGGCGGAGCGGCCCCTGGAAGCGGTCGGGGGCGTAGAGCGCCTGCAGGCCGGCCTGGCCCCGGGCGCAGAGCGCTCCGCCGCCGATGGGGTCCTCGGGATTGCCCTCCAGCTTCACCACCCGTCCTTCCCGGGTGCGGGCGGTGACCCCGCAGCCAGCCGGGCACTCGCGGCAGACGGTCCGGTAGTAGAGCGGGGTCCCGGGGACGATGTCGTCCGGCGGGACGAGGAAGGGGATGACCTTCTGCGTGGCCGCCTTGGGCGAGCACCCGGCCGCGACGCCGACCGCCCCGGCGATCTTGAGAAAGGCGCGCCGGCCGAGGGGCTTCTGGGCGGGGTCGGTCACGGGTGGGTCACTTGTGGCAGGTCCAGCAGTCGGTGAGCCGGGCCCGCGCCGCCGGCTTCTCGGCCTGCTTGCGCCGGTGGCAGTCGAGGCACCAGCCCATGGTGAGGGACGACACCTGTCGCACCGCCTCCATCCTCTCCACCTCGCCGTGGCAGTCCTGGCAGCGGACGCCGGCGAGCACGTGCCGCTGGTGCGTGAAGAACACGTGATCCGGCAGCCGGTGGACGCGGACCCATTCGATGGCCTTCCCCTCCTCCAGCCTCTGGAGCAGCAACTTCAGCTCGGCGGTGACGGCGGGGTTCTCCTTGTCCTCCTTCACGAACTTGTGGCAGCCCTGGCAGCGCCCCATGGACGGGATGCCTGCCACCGGCCCGCGCTCGGCGTAGACGTGGCAGGCGGTGCACCCGATGTGGTTGTCGCCGGCGTGGATCCGGTGGTTGAAGGGGATGGGCTGCGCTGGCGGCTGCGGCGATCCCCGGCTCCCGAGGAAGGCGAGCGCGCCCGCGCCCAGCAGGGCGAGCGCCGCAGTGACGAGGACGCGCACGGCCGCTAGCGCTTGACGGTGAGGTTCTCCTCGACGGTCTTTCCGGCCGCCACCGTCACCGCCTTCTCGGGCGCCTTGAGCTTCGAGTTCCAGACCGCGAGCTGGTAGCTCCCCGGGGGGACGTTCTTGATGACGTACTTCCCCTTCTTGTCCACCACCGCCGCGTAGGGGTTCTGGCCGACGAAGACGTACCCCAGCATCTCCGGGTGGATGCTGCAGAGCTGCGAGTACACCCCGGCCTTGGCGAAGGCCTGGGTGCGCACCTCGTTCTGCTTGAAGGTCCCGAGGTTGTAGCCCTCGTTGTCGGGCGAGTAGACGTTGTGCGCGACGTTGTCGTGGTTCAGGAACTTCACCGTGTCACCCTGGGTGACGAGAAGGATGTGGGGGACGAACTTCATCCCCTTCTGGTCCATCTCGTGCTCCCTGGGCTTGTAGGCCCCGGGGACCGACTTGAGATAGACCACCGTCTCCTCCAGGTACTTGGCGGGCTGCACGTCGACGGTTCCGGAGACCGTCGCTCCCTCGGCGCGAGCCGTCGAGCCGAGGGCGAGGGCGAGGCCGGAGGCGAGCAGGCGGAGCGCTGACGATGCGCGGCAGGTCATGGTGTCGTTTCCCCTGGGTGGTGGGTCGGGTGCTGCGGTCTCAGATGGCCCACGCCAGGAACAAGGCGAGGGACTCGAACTCCTGCTTCTTGGCGGTGGCGGTGTAGTTCGGCAGCGGGCTCGCCACGAAGGGGCCGGTGTCGCCCGCGCCGCCCTGCCAGGCGGTGGCGGCGCCGGTGGGGTCGAGCGGGAACCCGTCGGTGCTCTCGATGTTGCCCGCCACCACCAGCTTCACGTTGGGCCGCAGAAGGAAGGCGATGCCGGGCATGAGGTGCAGGTCGCTGACGCTGGCGCCGCCCGAGGGCTTGAGCGAGATGCTCTCCACCCGGATGGCGGGGATCATCCAGGGGAAGACCACGTAGGAGAGCTCGCCGTAGAGGACGCCGGCGGTGACCTTGGCGTAGGCGGGCGTGGGGAGGCCGGTGTTCACCCAGCCGCGGCCGTGGTCCTGGGAGTAGTAGCCGAGGTCCAGCTCCAGCGACCCGAGCTGGCCGCGCACTTGCCCGCCGACCGTCGAGGACAGGTCGGCGAAGGGCCCGGAGGGGGGCGCGACCAGCACGTCGTCGAAGTGCTCGTTGGAGTGATAGTAGAAGCCGTCCACCGTGAGCGCGGTCTCGGCCCACGGGTGCAGCGCGTCCTCGGCCCCGGTCGAGCCCTCGCCGTCGAGGCGCATGCCGCCGAGCTTGAAGCCCACGTGGGCATACCAGTTCTCGCTGTTGAACGAGCCGAAGGTCGAGCTGTTCTTCCCGGTGGTGAGGCCCAGGCTGTAGTCGACCCGCCCCTGGATCACCCCGTTCACCTCCAGCCCGGTGACGTTGTCCACCAGCACGAATGGGTCGGCGCTGCCGAGCAGCATGGCGCTCACCGGCGCGTTGGCGATCCCCTGGTCGGCGATGTACGAAGAGTGCGCCCCGAAGCTGGTGATGGTGGGGAACCCCTTGCCCACCACCAGGTTCACGGCGTGCTTCGGCCCCAGGAGGTCGTTCACCAGCACCTGGGCGTGCTCAACCTCGGCCCCGCCTTCGGCGAAGGTCAGCTCGGCCCAGAGGGTGATGGTGTCGTCGAGCGACGCTCCCGCCCACACGTGCCCCTCGGCCGCCAGGTCGTCGAGCGAGAACTGGGTGCCGTTGTTATTGCGGGGGACGCTGGCCGTCTTGTCCGGGTAGAGCTGCATGGTCCCGTTGGCGCCGACGGCGATGGGCACCGAGACCGGGATGCTGGCGGGCCAGACCGAGTCGGGGAAGGTCTTCTTGTTCTGCTCCTGGCCGAGCGGGACGGTCTCCTGCTTGACGTAGTCGCTGTCCACGCCGGGGAAGCGGTAGCCGTTGCGGCGGAACGCCTCGCCGAACGGGGTGAGCTTCGGGTACGCGGTGTGACAGGTGAGGCAACTGGTCCCGTACTTCCGCGCGAAGGCCGGGATGGCGCTGGCCGGAGAGGCCGGCGCGAGGAGGGCGGCGACGAGGACGGTGTGGGCGGCGATCAGGCGGGGACGCGTCATGGAGGATCCTTTTTCCCCCCGATGTGTCCGGGGCGCGCACGCCCGCCCTCCCTCGACTCCGCGCTCGTCCCGCGGCACCTCCTGGTTCCGGGCTTCAGGTACTGACAGTGACGTGAGGCACGTCACGTCGCGCAAAGGCTAGACTGCCGCCGCTCCTGGCGCAACCGCCCGGCTCGCTTCGACCCAAATGAGACGCCGCCGCTGCGGCCGAAGAGCGCGCGGGGGCGGCGCCGGGTCCGGAAGCCGTCGCCGCCGTTCCCCGGGGACGAGGGGGCGGGGCGGCCCGAGGCGGCGAGGCCGGCCCGCAGGCCGCGATCAGGCGAAGCCCATCCCGCACCGCGGGCAGCGCTGCTCACGTTCCACGCGGGTGGGACGGGGTGCGCCCGCCGGGCCGGGGCGCTCGCCGCGCAGCCACAGGCTGCCGCCGCAGGCGGGGCAGCGCGGGACCGAGGTCAGGGCCAGGAGCGCGAAGAGCACCACCCCGGGCGCGAGCACCGCCAGCCCGGCCTGGACGCTTCCGGTGACCAGCCCCACCAGCGCGGCCGCCGCGGCGGCCGAGAGGAGGAGGAAGGGCCAGAGCCGCCGGGCGGAGCGGGAGCGCTGCAGCTCGCGCTCGACGTGGCGCCACTGAGGTGCCGGCTCGGCGGGGCGCGGGCTCATGCGGCCGGCCGCTCCTTCCGCGCCGAGGTGAGCCACAGGTAGGCGCACAGGCCGACGAAGCCCAGGGCGCTCACGGTCTGCGAGACGGCGTCGAGGTCGTAGAAGGGGGTCTTCACCAGGCCCTCGGAGAAGCCGGGCACGAGCCGGAGCCCGGCGCCGAGGACGCCGCCCAGGGCGCCGCCGGCCATGAGGCCCGAGGCGACGATGATGCCGCGCTCGCGCACCTGCTGGCCGGCCGGCCCCCCGACCCGCTCCGAGCGCCGCGTCACGAAGTGGTGGAGGAAGCCCCCGACCAGCGCCGGGGTGTTCAGCTCCAGCGGCAGGTACATCCCCAGGGCGAAGGTGAGGGCCGGCACCTGCAGCATCTCCAGGATCACGGCGACCACGGCTCCGGTGCCGAACAGGATCCAGGCCACCGGCTGGCGGCTCATGAACCCCTCCACCAGCGCCTTCATGATGGAGGCCTGGGGCGCCGCCAGCACCTGCCGCGCGTCGCCCGGGGCCGCCTCCCCGAACTGGAAGCTGGCCGCCAGCGCCCAGATGGTGAGGCCGGCGAAGATCGACGCCGCCACCACCCCGTAGAACTTCACCTTCTCCTGGGCCGCCGGAGTCGATCCGAGCCAGTAGCCGGTCTTGAGATCGGTGATGGTCTGTCCCGACACGGCAAGCGCGGTGGAGACCATGCCCGCCACCGCCATCACGAAGAACATGCCGGTGCGCCCCGAGACGCCGAACTCCAGCAGCACGACCGACGAGATGATCACGGTGAGCATGGTCATGCCGCTGATGGGGTTGCGGGCGGTGGTGGCGATGGCGTTGGCGGCCACCGAGGTGAAGAAGAAGGAGAAGAGGAGCAGCAGCAGGAGGCCCATGCCCAGCACCGCCCAGGAGCCGTCCAGCGTGCGCAGGAACACCGCCGCCGCCAGCGACGAGATCACCACCCCGGCCAGGATGGCCATGACCGAGACGTCGCGGTCGGTGCGCTCGAGCCCCTTCTCGCCTCCGGAGCGGAAGGCCCGGACCGCGATGGCGAACGAGCCGGCCACGATGCGCAGGGACTTCACGATGCCGAAGATGCCGGCGGTGGCGATGGCGCCCACCCCGATGAGGCGCACGTACCTGGCGAAGATCTGCTCCGGGCCCATCTCGGCGATGGGGGTCAGCCCTGGGTAGACCGCCTCCGGGACGCGGCTCCCCACGAACCAGATGAGCGGCACCAGCACCAGGTTGGAGAGCGCGCCCCCGGCGCAGAGCAGCAGCGAGGAGCGCAGTCCCATCACGTAGCCCAGGCCCAGGATGAAGCCCACCGCGTCGAAGGCGAGGGCCATGCGGGCCTTCTGGACCAGGGCGTTCACCGCCGGCACGAAGCGGAAGTCCACGATCTCCTTCCAGACCTGGAAGGTGGTGACGAAGAAGTCGTACACACCCGCCACCGCGGTGGCCTGGAGCAGGAGCCTCGCCTGCGAGCCGCCCTTCTCGCCAGTGACCAGTACCTCGGTGATGGCGGTGGCCTCGGGGTAGGGAAACTCGCCGTGGGTCTCGCGCACGAAGTAGCGGCGCAGCGGGATGAGGAACAGCACACCGAGCGCGCCGCCGGCGAGGCAGATGAAGATGGTCTGCCAGGGATGGGGGTCGAGCCTCAGGATGTAGAGCGCCGGCAGGGTGAAGATGGCGCCGGCCGCCACCGAGCCCGAGACCCCGCCCACGCCGGTGATGATCACGTTCTCGAGCAGGGTGGACCGGCGCGCGTAGACCCGCGCCAGGCCGATGGCCAGGATGGAGATGGGGATGGCCGCCTCCATCACCTGTCCCACCTTGAGGCCGGAGTACGCCGAGGCGACCGTGAAGACCACGCACAGCGCCAGGCCCCACCCGAGCGAGCGCCAGGTGACCTCCGGGGGCGCCGCCACCGCCGGCACCACCGGCCGGTAGTGCTCGCCCGGGGCGAGGGCGCGGTAGGCGTTCTCGGGAAGCGAGCGGGTGTCGGGCGCGTCCATCGAGCCTCCCCGGGGAGCGACCCCGGGGCAGTCTAGCAGCCGGGCGGAGTTTTCCGGCGGTGCCGGCCGCGGTATGGTCCGCTTCCCCGCCGGACCATCAGCCGGCAGGGCGGGGCTGGTCCCCACCGAACCATCAAGCCGGCAGGGCGGAGGCTGGTCCCCCGCCCAGGATTCCCGGAGGAAACACCCATGGACGAGAGGAAGCTCGCCCGGACCACCGCCACCGCCATCCTGGGGATCGACACGCTCTGGGGCGGCGACGTCATGAACCCCTCCGGCACGGGGCGCTTCATCGCCGACTCCTGGTACTCCGACGAGAAGCTGCCGCCGGCCTACACCCACCCGGCCGCGGCCAGGCTTCGCGAGACGGGCGGCGTCGCCGCCAAGGAGCCGGACCGCGCCGCGGTGGACGCCTACCTCGGCGGCGTGGACGTGCCGGGGGCGGTCCACGAGATGGCCGAGGCCGGGCGCACCATGGGCGGCCTGCGCGGCGCCTACCTCCAGGGCCAGGGAGAGTGCTGCCAGGTGATGTGGGAGCTCTCCCAGGAGATGCTGGGCCGGGGCCCCAAGGTGCCCTACGAGCGCTGCGTGCTGGCGTCGACCGGCCAGGCGCCCGAGCCGTCCCGGCCCGAGGCGAAGCGTCGCCAGGTGGCCGACCTGCTGGCGGCGGCCGGCCACCCCTCCGCAACCCCGGACCAGCTCCTGGCGGCGGTGGACGCCTGGCGCCGGGAGCGGCTGGTTCCCCGGAAGTCCATCCGCCAGCTGGCCGACGCCTTCATCGCCGAGATGGAGGCCGGGACGCTGCGGCACGTGGTGCCCTACCTGCCGCGGGCGCTGCGCGACGTGCCGCGCGCCAACATCCAGTTCCTGCCGATCGAGAACGCCTGGTTCTCCGGCTCGATGAACTACCTCGGCCGGGCCCGCAACCGGGATCGCTCGCCCCGGTACGAGGCGACCTACGAGATCAACGCCGCCCTGGAGATCTCGGTCCCCGAGTTCGCCCAGCTGGTGAGCCACGAGGTGGTCCCCGGCCACGTCACCAACTTCGCCCTGGCCCAGGGGCTGTACGTCCAGAAGAAGCTGGGCTTCGAGGCCACCGTCCTCACCATGAACACCCGCGGCGCGGCCCTCTCCGAGGGGCTGGCCAACAACGCCATCCTCATGGCCCACGGGGTGAAGGAGGTGGAGGAGATCCCCGACCCCGACCTCCGCGTCGGCCTCCTGCTGGCCCTGCTCCAGGACGACGCCAAGAACCAGTCGTCCTGGCTCACCTGGGGCGAGGGGCGGCCCCAGGACGAGGTGGCGGCCGTGCTCCGGCGCGACTTCCTGGTGTCGGCGGAGCGGGCCGACAAGCTCTCCGGCGCCTGGGGGCGCCACCCGCTCCTGGGCCGGATGTACCTCCCCGCCTACCGGGCCGGCACCGAGAAGGTGGCGGAGCTCAGGCGGCGCCACCCGCCGGAGGTGATCCTCCCCGCGCTCTACAACGTCTTCGGGCTGGTGGACCTGGTCACCATCGACCAGGTGCTGGCGCGGCCCCGGACCGGGCGCGGCGGC
>DASRTO010000286.1:0-6052 GCA_035655915.1 Anaeromyxobacteraceae bacterium | reverse complement strand
GGGCTGCTGTTCGTCTTCTGATCGCGGCCGTCAGCCCGCCAGCAGCCCCCGGCGCCGACCCACCGCCGTGAACGCCTCCACCGCCCGGTCGACCATCTCGGGCGTGTGCGCCGCCGAGAGCTGCACCCGGATGCGGGCCTCGCCCTTCGGCACCACCGGGTGGCTGAAGCCGATGACGTAGATCCCCTCCTCGAGCAGGTCCTTGGCGAAGTCCACCGCCAGCTTCGCCTCCCCGAGCATGATGGGCACGATGGGGTGGGTGCCGGGCTTGAGCCCGAAGCCGGCGGCGGCCATCTTCTCGCGGAAGCGGGCGGCGTTCTCCCATACCCGGTCGCGCAGGGCGGTGGAGGCCTCGAGCAGCTCCAGCGCCGCGAGGCTCGCCCCCACGATGGTGGGGGCGAGCGTGTTGGAGTAGAGGTAGGGGCGGGCCCGCTGGCGGCACAGCTCCACGATCTCGCGCCGCGCCGCCACGAAGCCACCGGCGGCGCCACCCAGGGCCTTGCCCAGGGTGGAGGTGACGAGGTCCACTCGCCCCTGCACCCCGAAGTGTTCCGGCGTGCCCCGCCCGGTCCGGCCCACGAAGCCGGTGGCGTGCGAGTCGTCCACCATCACCAGGGCCCGGTGCCGGTCGGCGAGCTCGCAGATCCGGTCCAGCCGCGCCAGGTCGCCGTCCATGGAGAAGACGCCGTCGGTGACCACCAGCCTGAGCCGGGCGTCCCTGGTCTCCACGAGGCGCGCCTCGAGCTCCCCCATGTCGGCGTGGGCGTAGCGCAGGCGCTGCGCCTTGCAGAGCCGGATGCCGTCGATGATGGAGGCGTGGTTCAGGGCGTCGGAGACGACCGCGTCCTCCTCGCCGAGCAGGGCCTCGAAGACCCCGCCGTTGGCGTCGAAGCAGGAGGAGAAGAGGATGGCGTCCTCGAAGCCCAGGAAGGCGGCCAGCCTCGCCTCCAGCTCCCGGTGGCGGTCCTGGGTGCCGCAGATGAAGCGCACCGAGGAGAGGCCGTAGCCGCGCTCGTCGAGCGCCGCCCGCGCCGCCTGGAGGAGCCCGGGGTGAGACGAGAATCCCAGGTAGTTGTTGGCGCAGAAGTTCAGGACCCGCTTGCCGTTCACCAGGATCTCTGGCCCCTGGGGGGAGGCGATGAGCCGCTCCTCCTTCCAGGTGCCCGCGGCGCGGATCTCCTCCAGCTGGCGGGAGAGCACCGCCCGGGCCTCGTCGTACATGGCTCCTCCCGGCTCCGGCTAGAAGCGAAAGAGCACCTTGGGGTGGACCTTGATCTTCTCCTCGAAGGCCACCGGCTCGAAGGTCTCGAAGGGCACCACCGTGTCCTCGCCGCGGCGCAGGATCACGTCCCAGACGAGGTCGTGGATGTTGGGGTCGCGCGACTCCAGCAGGTTGCGGGTGATGTGCCAGGTCTCGAAGATGCGCCGGCCGATGACGGCGTGGAGGGTGATGCCTTCCACGATCACCTTGTCCAGGTTCTCGATGACGGCGTCGCCACTCTTCAGGCCGAAGAGGATGACGTGCCCGCCGCGGCGCACCGCCGAGATGGCGGTGTTCAGGGCGGCGTTGGCGCCGGACATCTCCATGGCCACGTCCACGCCCACCCCATCGGTCAGGTCCTTGATCTGGTTGGTGATGGCCTCGTCGTGGACGTAGCTCTCCTCGGTGCGGCGGGTGGGCTCGATGACCGCGTCGGCGCCGAGGCGCTTCGCCATCTCGAGGTGGACCTTCATGGGCTCGACGCCGATCACCTGGCGCGCCCCCAGGGCCCGTGCCACCAGCATCGCGAACAGGCCGATGGTACCGCAGCCGATGATGGCCACCGACTTGCCGCGCAGGTTCACCTTGGTGCAGGCGTGGACCGCGTTGCCGAAGGGCTCCTGCAGCGCCGCCACCTCGGGCCGGATCTTGCGGATGTCGGTGGGCCAGAGCGTCTGGGCCGGGAGCTTCACGTACTCGGCGAAGCAGCCGTCCACGCTGATGCCGATGATGCGGGCGGTCTCGCAGACGTGGCTGTCGCCGATGCGGCATGGGTAGCAGCTGCCGCAGACGATGTGGCTCTCGGCCGAGACCACGTCCCCCGGCTTGAGGCCGTAGTCGCGGGTGGCCTCCGGCCCGGCCTCCACCACCTCCCCCAGCAGCTCGTGGCCGATGACGCGGGCGTCGCGCCCCTCGCGGTCGAGCGAGTCGCGGATCATGTCGCCGAAGGAGCGCCGGAACCAGATGCCGCGGTCGGAGCCGCAGAAGCCGGCGAAGCGCGGCTTCACGATCACCATGGAGGCGTCTCGGTAGTCGCGGGCCACCTCCAGCGCCGGGCGCGGCGCGCGCTGGCGCCGGAGGCCCTTCGACTTCTCCCAGGGGTCCTTCGTGCGGTCGTACACCAGGGCCCACATGTCGCCGCTCATTCCGCCTCCGTCTCCCCGCCGCCGGCCGGATGGGCGGCCGAGCGCGCGTCCAGCATAGCCTCGCCTGGCTCGCGCGGCGCGACCCGTCGGGGGCGACCTGGGCTATAAGACCCGGCGATGATCTCCCGCCTCGATCTCTCCGCGGCGTCCGCTCGGCTCCGCGCCGCCGAGCGCGGCACGGGCGCCGGGGAGGGGCGGCGGTGAAGCCCGCGCCGCCGGCCCTCCGCGCTGCCGCCCGGCGCGCCATGGCCCTCCCGGACGCGGCCCTGCTGTCCGAGTGCCGCGAGGAGTTCCTGGTGGCTTCCGGGCCGGGCGGCCAGCACCGCAACAAGGCGGCCACCGGCGTGCGCCTGGCGCACGGGCCCACCGGGGTCGCCGTCACCGCCACCGAGCGGCGCAGCCAGGCCCGGAACCGCGGCGCGGCGCTGCGCCGGCTGCGCGAGCGGCTTGCTTCGCTGGCGCGGGAGC
The DNA here is from genome assembly GCA_035655915.1 of Anaeromyxobacteraceae bacterium. Lineage (GTDB taxonomy): Bacteria > Myxococcota > Myxococcia > Myxococcales > Anaeromyxobacteraceae > DASTPH01. Next base: position 3,178 of record DASRTO010000286.1, on the reverse strand, counting down.
CGCGGGTGCGGCGCCCCACCGCGCCCACCCGCGCCTCCAGGGAGCGGCGGCTCGCCGAGAAGCGCCGCCGCGGTGAGCGCAAGGCGGCGCGGCGCCACTGGGACTGAAGCCCTCAGTTCACCGGCGGCGTCGGGGGCGGAGACGGTTCGACCAGCCCGGCGTCCGCCAGCCGGTCCACCGCCGCCTTCACCTCGGCGGCGGTGATACCGCAGGGCTCGAGGGCCCGGGCCAGCTCGGACAGGCTGCGGCGCCCCGGGTCGATCTGGCACAGCACCACCCCGTCCCCGGGCGCGAGCAATCGCGGCACCGCCCAGGCGCGCTCGGCCGCCTCGAGGGACTCGCGTCCCTGGGTCCGCGCGCCGGCCACGGCCTGGCGGTAGGTGATGGCGGACTCGACGCCGAGCGGCGACAGGCTGAAGCGCTGGCCGCGAGGCCAGCGGCGTCCCCCCGAAGGCCTCAGGCTGGAGAGCATGGGTTCCCATGAACCCTTCCCGCCCCCCTGTCAACGAAAAGCCGCCCGACGACCGGCGAATCGTCGGGGTGCCCAGGTTGGAGCCGGGGTGGCTTCCAGGGATTCACCCGCCGAAGGCGGCACGCCCCGGGATGGGCTGGCGCGGCGGCGCCCCGCGGCGCAGATCGCCGGCATGACGTCGCCCGGGAAACCGCGGGTGGCGCCCGGCTGGGGCGGGGCACGGGTGCTCGCCCTCGGCCACTCGACCCGCCCCTTCGCGGAGCTGGTCGAGCTCCTTGCCGCGAACGGCGTCGCCATCCTGGCCGACATCCGCACCGTCCCGCGCTCGCGCCACAACCCGCAGTACGACCAGGGGGTGCTCCGGCCCGCGCTGGAGCGGGCCGGCATCAGCTACCACCACCTGCCCCGGCTGGGCGGGCTGCGGCGCGCGCGGGCGGACTCGCCCAACGGCGCCTGGCGCAACGCCAGCTTCCGGGGTTTCGCCGACTACATGCTCACCCCGGAGTTCGAGGAGGGCCTGCTCGGGCTGCGCGAGCTGGCGCGCCAGGGGACGGTGGCGGTCATGTGCGCCGAGGCGGTGCCCTGGCGGTGCCACCGCTCGCTCCTGGCCGACGCCCTGCTCGCCCGGGGCGTGGTGGTGGGCCACATCACCGGACCGGGGCGGGTGGCCCCGCACCGCCTCACGGCATTCGCGCGCATCGACGGGCGCCGCGTCACATATCCGCCCGGCCGGGCGGTCCGGCTGCGAAGGCCGTCCGGGGCGGTTGCCGGTAAGCCGGGAAGCCTGGGAGACTGACTATCAGGTGGCGACGCGCACCAGCTCGATGAGCGGCTGGTCCGGATCGCGGGGGGCCGAGAGGTCCACCCAGCACTCCAGCATCCAGTCCACCTCGCCGGCCTCGTCGACGATGCGCTGCAGCGCCTTCCAGCGGCGCGGCCCGGTCTCCTCGAGGAAGGTGTTGTGCGGCCGGCGCGCCGCCGGGGTGACGTCGATGCGCGGGTGCTCGGCCCAGTAGGGGGCCATGGCCTCCTCGAGCTTGCGAGGGGTCCACTCGCCGCCGGGCTGCCACAGGGCCGCCGCCGCCTCCTCGTGACTCCGGCGGGCCAGCGCCCCCAGGAGCCGGTGCAGGTCGGCCCGCACCCGCGCCGCGAAGGCGCGGGGGTTGGCGGCCGGGTCGTAGGGGAGGAGCGGCCGGGCCGGGGCCGCCTCGGGCCCGGGCCGGGGCGCGGTCGCCTCGCCGGAGCGCATCCGCTCCCACTCGTCGAGGAGCGAGGAATCCACGCCGCGCACGGTGGCGCGCAGGAAGGCGAGCACGTCCTCCAGCCCCTCGTCGCGGAAGCGCTCCGGCACCGTCTGCGCCAGCGTCTTGTAGGCCTCGGCCAGGTAGCGCAGGACGAGCCCCTCCGAACGCTGCAGCTCGTACTCGCGGACGTAGTCGTTGAACGACTGGCAGCGCTCCACCATGTCCCGGGCCACCGACTTGGGGCGGATGTTCTCCTCACCCACCCAGGGGTGGCGAGCGGCGAACTCGTTGAAGGTCGAGTAGACGAAGTCGGCGTTGGGCTTGGGGTACTCCACCTTCTCCAGCTCCACCATCCGCTCGTCGTACTCCAGCCCCTGGGCCTTCATGCGCGCCACCGCCTCGCCGCGGGCCCGGTCCAGCTGCTTCCACAGGATGACGTCCGGGTCCTCCAGGATCGACTCCACCTGGGTGAGGACGTCGAGGGCGTAGCTCTCCCGGGCCGGGTCGATGCGCTCGAGCGAGTCGAGGAGGTAGAGCGAGAGGGTGTGGAAGAGGGAGAAGTCCCGCTGCAGACCTCGCGCCGGGCGGACGTAGCGGCCGCGGTACCCCTCCACCCGGTGCAGCTCGACGAGCCCCGCCGCCCGCAGGGTGCGAAAGCGCTGGGCCGCCGTCCGGCGGTGGCGCGAGCGCTGCCAGTCGTTGCCGTGGGAGCGGGCGATGAGCTCCGTGAGGCGCCCGTAGCCGCCGCCGCGGCGCGAGGTCTCGGCCTGGAGGAGGTTCAAGAGCAGGCCGAAGGTCACCTCGAAGCGGGACTCCAGCGGCTCGGGCTCCTTCTCTCGCAGCCGCTCGAAGGTGGTCCGGTCCCAGTGGACGTATCCCTTCTGCGGCGGCGGGCGCTTCACCTGCTTCTTGCCGGTGGCCTTCTCCTTCTCGGCGAGGCGCCTGTTCTCGACCACGTGCTCGGGTGCCTGCGCCACCACGTCGCCGCGCTCGTCGAAGCCCTTGCGGCCTGCGCGGCCTGAGATCTGGCGGAAGTCGCGGGCCGAGAGGATGACGGTCTTCTCGCCGTCGAACTTGCAGAGCTGGGTGAAGAGCACGGTGCGGATGGGGACGTTCACCCCCATGCCCAGGGTGTCGGTCCCCGAGACCACCTTGAGCAGCCCGCCCTGGGCCAGCTTCTCCACGGTGAGGCGGTAGCGGGGCAGGAGCCCGGCGTGGTGCAGCCCCACGCCGTGGCGCAGGAAGCGCTGGAAGTCCTTGCCGAAGGGGGTGTCGAAGCGGATCCCGTCGAGGGCGGCGCGGATGGCCTCCTTCTCCTCCTTGGAGGCGAAGTTCGCGGACATGAGGTTCTGGGCCTGCTCGGCGGCGGCGCGCTGGGTGAAGTTGACGAGGTAGATGGGGGCCTTGCCGGCCGAGACCAGGTCCTCGATGGTCTCGTGGAGCGGCGTCTCCCGGTACTCGA
>DASRTO010000285.1:0-4261 GCA_035655915.1 Anaeromyxobacteraceae bacterium | reverse complement strand
TGTCCTGGAAGCAGAAGACCTTGACGTTGTAGCCCATCTCGCCGAATGAGGCGGCCGCCGAGGCGCCGGCCAGGCCGGTGCCGACCACGATGATCTCGTACTTGCGCTTGTTGGCGGGGTTGACGAGCTTCAGGTCGTCCTTGCGCTTCTGCCACTTCTTCTCGATGGGGCCGGATGGGATCCGGGACTCGAGGTTGGCCATGGTCGTCTCCTAGTAGATCCGGCCGAAGACGACGCCGGCGGGGATGAAGAGGTAGAACAGCGCCAGGAAGAAGGCGATCACCACCGCCGCCTTCTGGATGGTGGGCGTCCACAGCGGGTGGCGGAAGCCCAGCGACTGGAACATCGAGTACAGGCCGTGGGAGAGGTGCACGCCCAGCGCGATGAGCGAGATGCCGTAGGCCGCCACCTTGAGGGGCGAGTGGAAGGTGGCCACCACGTTCTGGTAGGCCTGCAGGTGCTGGAAGCCGGCCGCGGCCACCACCGCGCCCACGGTGAGGTCGAGCAGGTGGAAGACCACGAAGGCCAGGGTGAGCAGGCCGGTCCAGATCATGGTGCGCGAGCCCACCGAGGCCTGGATGTAGGCGGTAGTGGCGTAGCCCACCGGGCGGGCCGACCGCTTCTGCAGCCAGAGCTGGATGCCGGCCACCGCGTGCACGGTCACGGCGGCCAGCAGCACGATGCGCGTGGCCCACAGGAGGCCCTTGGCCTCCTGCAGGAACCTGGCGTAGGCGTTCAGCTTCTCGGCGCCGGAGAAGATCTGGAGGTTGCCCAGCAGGTGGCCGAGGACGAACACGAACAGGATGATGCCCGTCACCGCCGAGAGGAACTTCTTGCCGATCTGGTTGGTCCAGAACAGGCCGAGCCGCGAGGGCTTCGCCTGTGTCTCGACACTGGTGGTCGCTACGCTCATCTGCACCTCGAGAGTTTCTGGGAGCGGGAATCCGAAAGGGCGCGCGATTCTACGAAACGCTCCCCCATCGGGAAAGGGGATTCGTTCGGGGAATCTCGGCCGGTAGTCAGTTTTTGATCTCGCTCACGTCGCGGCGAGGTGCGTCGAGCCGGGGCGGCGTAGGATGCCGGGCATGACCCTGCGGCGCGTCTGCGTCTTCTGCGGCTCTGCCGTCGGCGCGAGGCCCGCCTACCGCCGCGCGGCCGCCCGGTTGGGGGAGGCGCTGGCCCGCCGGGGGCTGGGGCTGGTCTACGGCGGGGGCTCCGTCGGCCTCATGGGGGTAGTGGCCGACGCGGCGCTGGCGGCTGGCGGCGAGGTGGTAGGGGTCATTCCCCGCCGGATGGCTCGCAAGGAGATCGCCCACGCCGGGCTGTCGCGGCTGCACGTGGTTCCCTCGATGCACGCCCGCAAGGCCATGATGGCCGACCTCTGCGACGCCTTCGTGGCCATGCCCGGCGGGATGGGGACGCTGGAGGAGCTGACCGAGGTGCTCACCTGGGCCCAGCTCGGCCTCCACCACAAGCCCTGCGCCCTCCTGGACGTGGCCGGCTACTGGCGGCCGCTCATCCGCCTGTTCGACCACGCGGTGGAGGAGCGCTTCCTGCGTCGCGAGCACCGGGGGCTCCTGCTGGTGGAGCGCGGCCCGGAGCGCGTCCTGGACCGGCTAGCCCGCTGGCGCCCGCCGCTGCACCTGCGCAAGTGGATCGACCGGCGGGCGACGTAGCGGCCGGCGAGGGGATGCGCGACGCCTTCGTGCTCCGCGGCGACGTCGAGCCCACGGCCTCGCGCGCAACATGGAGTCACGCTGCACGCATGGTCGACCCAGGGGATGGCGAGGTACCATGCGGGGCAAATGCCCAATCCGCTGGACTATCCGCTGCCACTCGGCCTGGTCTCCCTGTGCGCGTTCTGGCTCTCGGCCTGGGTCGGGGGGAGGTTTCGCGCCTGGCGGCGACCCGGAACCGAGGGAAGCCAGGAGGACTTCTCGTTCATCCTGGGGGGAGCCCTGACGCTGCTGGGCCTGATCGTCGGCTTCACCTTCTCCATGGCGGTGGGCCGGTACGATCAGCGCAAGAACCACGAGGAGGCGGAGGCCAACGCCATCGGGACCGAGTACCTTCGCGCCGACCTGCTCCCTCCCGCGGCCGCCGCCAAGGTACGCGGGCTCCTCCGCAGCTACCTCGACCAGCGGGTCCTCCACTACGAGAGCCGCGACGCGCGCCGCCTGCGGCAGATCGGCGCCGAGACGACCCGGCTCCAGGGCGAGATGTGGTCGGTGGTCGCGGAGCACGCCTCGTCCCAGCCGACGCCGGTGACGGCCCTGGTGGTCTGGGGCATGAACGACGTGCTGAACGCGCAGGGCTACGCCCAGGCGGCGTCGTGGAACCGGATCCCGACCGGCGCCTGGGTGCTGCTGATCGCCATCGCCATCTTCTGCAACGGGCTCGTCGGCTATGTCGCCCGGGAAGGACGACCGTCGTACTACCTGGTCCTGCCCATCGCCCTGGCGACGACGCTGCTGCTCATCGCCGACATCGACAGCCCGCGCGGCGGGGTGATCCGCGTCCATCCCCAGAACCTGGAGGCCACGGCCGCCTCGCTCGCTCCGCCGTGAGGCGCGGGGCGGTCGGCGGTGCGCCCCGCGGGCCCCTCATCATCATCGCGGCAGTCGCTTGCTCCGAGCCCCCGCCCTACGGGATCGTGGCAACCGGGCAGGGAGATCAGGGCTTTGCCGCCGGAGCCGAAGCCGTCGCCGGCTGGGGCTTCTCCTGCCAGCCGCCGCCGAGCGACCGGTAGAGCAGCACCACCGAGGCCAACTCGCTGCCTCGCGTCCGCGCCAGCTGCAGCTCGGCGTCGAACTGCTGGCGCTGGGCGTCCAGCACCTCCAGGTAGCTGGAGACCCCCCCCTGGTAGCGGAGCAGGGCCAGGCGCGTCGATTCCCGGGTGGCCTTCACCTGCTTCTCCTGCTCCAGGCGCGCCGCCTTGAGCTTCACGACGCTCACGGCGGCGCCGGACACCTCGCCCAGCGCCACCTGGACCGCCTTGCGCCAGGCCGCGGCGGCCTGCTCCAGCCGGGCCCTGGCGGCCTCCTCCTCCGAGGAGAGCCGGCCGCCCTGGAAGATGGGGGCCAGGAGGCCCGCCCCGACGTTCCAGAGCAGGGCGTCGGGAGTGAAGGCGTCCGGGACGTTGCGGGCGTCGAGCCCGATGAGGCCGGAGAGCGAGAGCTGGGGCAGCCGGTTGGCCACCGCCACCCCGACGCGGGCGGTGGCGGCCACCACCTGCTGCTCGGCGGCGAGCAGGTCCGGGCGTCGCTCCAGGAGCGAGGCCGGCACGCCCGCGGGCAGCTCGGGGACCACCGGGGCGTCCACCAGGGTCGCCCCCCGGTCCACCGGCCCCGGGGGCCGGCCCAGCAGCACCGCCATCTCGTTCTCCTTCAGGGCGATGAGGCGCTCGGTGAGCGGGATGGCCGCCGAGGTGAAGGCCAGGTCGGCCCGGGCCTGGTTCACCTCCAGGTCGGAGGCCACGCCGCCGCGGGCCCGCTTCTCGAAGAGGTCCAGGGTGCCCTGGCGGGTGGCGGTGTTGGCCCGGGACACCTCCAGCTCCAAGTCCAGCTCGCGCAGGTCCACGTAGGCCTGGGCCACGCTCGACACCAGGGAGAGCACCACGCCGCGCCGCCCCTCCTCGGTGGCCAGCAGGTCGGCCATGGCGGCGGCGCTCTGGTTGCGCACTCGGCCCCACAGGTCGAGCTCCCAGAAGACCGAGGCCGAGAGGGTGAAGCGGCCGCTCTGGGGCGTGCCGGGCACGATCTGCTTGGAGAAGGGCTGGCCGTAGCCGCCGCCGGCCTGGGCCGCCACCTGGGGGTAGAAGTCGGCCTTGGCCACGCCGGAGAGGGCCCGGAACTCCTCGACGCGCGCCGCCGCCAGGAGGAGGTCCTGGTTCCGCTCCAGCGCCTCGGCGATGAGGCGCTGCAGGGCCGGGTCCTTGAAGAACTCCCACCAGGGGAGGTCGGCGATGGAGGCGGCCTCCTTGACGGTGGCGAAGCGGTGCTCCTTGGGTACCTCGACCCGGGGGCGCTGGTACTTCGGCCCGACCGCGCAGGCCGAGAAGGCGAGCAGCGAGAGCGCGAGGGCGCGGTTCACGGGTGGCCTCCTCCCTGGGCGGGCGCCCCGGCGGGCGCCTCCTCCTTCTTCTTCCCGCCGAACGCCCGCTCCACGGCCACGAACAGCACCGGGACCAGGACAACCCCGAGGATGGTCGCCACCAGCATGCCGGCGAAGACCGACATGCCCATCACCTTGCGGGCCTCGG
>DASRTO010000284.1:0-6710 GCA_035655915.1 Anaeromyxobacteraceae bacterium | reverse complement strand
CGCTCAAGGACCCCAAGGACTTCCGTCTGCTGGGGAAGCCCGTCCCCCGCCTCGACACCCCTTCCAAGGTGACCGGGCGGGCGGTCTTCGGCATCGACGTGCGGCTGCCGGGAATGCTCTTCGCCACCGTGGCGCGGCCGCCGGTGGTGGGCGGCAAGGTGGCAGGCTTCGACGACGCCAGGGCCCGCAAGGTGCCGGGCGTCCGCAAGGTGGTCCAGGTACCGAGCGGCGTGGCGGTGGTGGCAACCTCCACCTGGGCCGCCATCCAGGGTCGGGAGGCGCTGCAGGTCCGCTTCGACGACGGGCCCAACGGCGCGCTCGACTCGGCGGCGGTGGAGCGGCTCCTCTCCGATCCGGAGGCCAAGCCCAAGGTGGTCCGCGCCGACGGCGACCTGGAAGCGGCGCTGGGCGCTGCCGCCAAGAAGCTCGAGGCGGTCTACCAGGCCCCCTTCCTGGCCCACGCCACCATGGAGCCCATGAACTGCACAGCGCGGGTGACGAGGAAGGGGGCCGAGCTCTGGGCCCCCACCCAGGCGCCCACCTGGGCCCAGGGCGCGGTGGCCAAGGCGCTGGGGCTGCCCGATGCGGCGGTGGCGGTGCGGACCACCCTCCTCGGCGGCGGCTTCGGGCGCCGCGCCATCCCGGACTTCGCGGTGGAGGCCGCGGAGGTGGCCCGGGCCGCCGGGGCCCCGGTGCAGGTGGTCTGGACCCGGGAAGACGACATGCGCCACGACCTCTACCGTCCAGCGAGCCGGCACGAGCTGCGAGCCGGTCTCGACGGCGCCGGGAAGCTCCTGGCGTGGCACCACCGGGTGCGGGCGCCATCCATCGCCGTCCAGCTCTTCGGGGGGCGGGAGGGGCGCCCCGACGTGGTGGAGGGGGCCGCCGACGTGCCCTACGGGGCCGGGGCGGTGCTGGTGGACTGCGTGACGCCGGAGGTCGGGCTGCGCGTGGGCTGGTGGCGCTCGGTGTACGCCTCCCAGAACGCCTTCGCGGAGGAGTGCTTCGTCGACGAGTGCGCCGCCGCCGCCGGAAAGGACCCGGTGGCGTTCCGCAAGGAGCTCCTCGCGAAGCACCCGCGGCAGGAGGGCGTGGTGGAGCTGGCGGCGCAGAAGGCGGGCTGGGGGTCGCCGCTTCCGGCCGGGCGGGGACGCGGGATCGCCTGCTACGCCTCCTTCGGGAGCTGGGTGGCCGAGGTGGCCGAGGTCTCGGTCCAGGGGAAGGAGCTGCGGGTGCACCAGGTGGTGGCGGCGGTCGACTGCGGCCGGGTGGTGAACCCCGACACCGTCCGGGCTCAGGTGGAGAGCGCGGTGGTCTACGGGCTCTCGGCGGCCCTGCGCGGCGAGATCACCCTCGAGCGGGGACGGGTGAAGCAGGGGAACTTCGACGACTACGAGCCGCTCCGGCTCCACGAGATGCCGGCGGTGGAGGTGCACCTCGTGCCGAGCAGCGAGGACCCGGGCGGCATCGGCGAGCCCGGCCTCCCGCCCATCGCCCCGGCGGTGGCCAACGCGGTCTTCGCCGCCACCGGCCAGCGCCTGCGGCGGATGCCGCTGCGGCCGAGTTAGGCCGCGCGGCCGGCGGCTACCCCGGCCTGAGCAGCGCCCAGCGGGCGAGGTCCTCCCGCGTCCACAGGGCCACGCCCGCCTGCGAGCCGATGGTCTCCACGGCCACCACCGCGTCGGAGTCCTCCAGCGCCACGCGGCCGGGACGTCCCGCCGCCTCGAGCGTTTCCAGGATGGCGCCGGCGAGGGCCCGCTCCGCCTCGTGGGAGTGCAGGGCGCCCCGGAAGCCGCGCCGGTGCACCCGGACGTGGAACGACCGGCCCGCCAGCGAGGGGGCGAGCGCCAGCACCGCGTCGCGTGCGCGCGCCAGGAACTCCTCGGCCGTCTGGAAGGTGAAGGTGCGGTCGACGGGCGCCACCCGCGCCAGGCCGCTCACCGACTCAGGGTGGGCGGCGGCCAGCTCGGCGAGGAAGCCGGGCAGCCCCCTCGGGTCCGCCACCCGGGCCAGGAGCACGTTGTAGTAGCGGGTCTCGGCCACCTGGCCCAGCCCGGCCAGCAGGCGGCGGGCGCGGGCGAAGCCGCCCTCCCGCGCCGTGACCAGGACGTTCCAGTCGCGCACCGGCCCTCCTCTCCACTCAATACCGCGGGGCCGATCCGTCCGGGGTGCCGCCGGGGGGCTGGCACCCCACCGGGCCGGGGGCCCCGCCAGGACGCGCCCCATTCTCCGGCCAGGCCGTACACTGCCGGCGATGACGCGTCCTCGCCACGTGGTGCTGGTGCCCGGGTTCTTCGGGTTCGCCAACATGGGAGACTTCACCTACTTCGGCCACGTGCGGGACCTGCTCCTCGAGGCCGGGCCGGAGCTGGGCCTCACCGGGGAGGTGCGGGCGGTCCGCACCGAGCCCACCGCCTCGCTGCCGCGGCGGGCGGCGCTGCTGGCGGAGAGCGTCTCGGCGCTGCTCGACGACTGGCCCGGCGAGGTGGTGGTGGTGGGGCACTCCAGCGGCGGCCTGGACGCCCGCCTGCTGCTGACGCCGGGAGCGGAGCTGCCGACCCCGGCCGACCCCGAGCGCTGCGCCCGCGCCGTGACCGCGGTGGTAACCCTGTCCACGCCGCACCACGGGACGCCGCTGGCGCAGCTCTTCACCACCCTCCTCGGGCAGCAGGCCCTGCGGGTGCTCTCGCTCGCCACCGTCCACGCGCTGCGCAGCGGCCGGTTGCCGCTCTCGGTGGTCCTGCAGCTGGTGCGGCTCCTGCGCCACCCCTCCCGGCCGGCCTCCGGGGTCCTGGACCAGGTCTACCGGCAGCTGCTGGCCGACTTCTCCGCCGAGCGCCGGAACGCGGTGGAGTCGTTCTTCTCCGACGTCCGCAGCGATCAGGGGCTGGTGGGGCAGATCACGCCCTCGGGCATGGAGATGTTCAACGCCTCCGCCCAGGACCGCCCCGGGGTACGCTACGGGTGCGTGGTCTCCCGCGCCCGCCCGCCCGGGCTGCGCTCGCTGGCGAAGGCCGGGCTCGATCCGTACGCCCAGGCGACCCACGCCCTGTTCGTGGCCCTCTACCGCTTCGCCTCGGGCAGCCCGCGCAGCTGGCTGCCGCCCATCTCCTCGGCGCAGGCGGCGGTGCTGCGGCGCGCCTACGGCCGGATTCCCGACGCCAAGGCCAACGACGGCATCGTCCCCACGCTGAGCCAGGTCCGCGGCGAGGTGGTGGACGCGGTCTGGGCGGACCACCACGACGTGCTGGGCCACTTCCACGGGCCGACGCACGTCCCGCCGCACCTCGACTGGGTGGCCTCGGGGACCGGATTCGAGCGGCCGCGCTTCGTGGCGCTGTGGCGGCGGGTGGTCGCCTGGGCGCTGGGGGAGGGCTCGGCCCGTGGGCCGTAGGGCGGGGGCTCGTCAGGCTCGTCCCCCGCCGCGCTCCAGGCGCGTCGCCCCTCAGGAGGGCGCCTGGAAGAGGGCGGTGCGGCTCCAGCGGACGCGGGGCGCTCCGATGGCCACCAGGCCGGCGCGCTCGGCGGCGTGGAACGTGGACGCGAACTCGGCGGCGCGGACGTGGAGGCTCGGCTCGGCGAGGAACAGCCGGCCGCCCGGCCGGAGGGCGCGCCGGGCCTCGGCGAAGAACCGGCCCGCGTCGGGCAGCTCGTGGACCACCGCGAAGGCCAGCACGAAGTCGACGCGGCCGGCCAGGCCCTCCACGCCGAGCGAATCGGAGCGGGCCAGGCGCGTCTCGATGCGCGCCGCAAGGCCGGCCCGCTCGGCGCGGTGCCGCAGGCTGGCCAGCATGCGCGGCTGGACATCCACCGCCACCACCCGCCCGCCCGCCCCAACCAGGCGGGCCAGCTCCAGCGTGAAGTACCCCACGCCCGGCCCCGGCTCGAGCGCGGTCATGCCGTCGGCCACGTGGGGGCGCAGGACGGCCGCCGGGTCCTGCGCCCAGCGGCGCACGGGGTTGGCGAGGAGGCAGCCGAGCCACCAGGGGCAGATCCGGCCCACCTCGGCTCCATGGCACGCTGGCACGGCGGCGTCGAGGTCCCGGGTGGAGAGCCACCTCCGGGGTGGAGGCGCCGGCAAGCGGCCCCGGTCCCGGTGCGTGCCGCGGGCAGGGTGCAGACGCGGCGCCGCCGCTCCGGTGGGGTCGGGCCCTCGCCGCCGGGGCCGGCCGCGGCGATCGGGCGTACACTTCGGGCCACATGGGCGAGGGAAGGGCGAGGGGGAGGGCGCTGCTCCTCGGGCTGACACTGGTGGCGGCGCTGGCCGTGGCCGCGGCTCTCGGCCTGCGGCCCACCCCGCCCCGTTCCGAGGCCGCTCCGCCGCAGGTCTTCTCGGCGGCCCGCGCCGGGAGGATCCTCCGGGACCTCGTCGGCGACGGTGCGCCCCACCCGGTGGGGTCGGCCGCCGCGGCGCGGGTGCGGGAGCGCCTGCTGGCGGAGCTGCGTTCCCTGGGGCTCGAGCCCGAGGTGCAGGAGGCCTTCGCCTGCGGCGCCTACTGGATGTGCGCCACGGTGCGGAACGTGCTGGCGCGCCTCCCCGGACGCGAGCCGGGCCAGGCGGTGCTGCTCGCGGCCCACTACGACTCGGTCCCGGCCGGGCCCGGCGCGAGCGACGACGGGGCCGGCGTGGCGGCCGCCCTGGAGGTAGCCCGGGCCTTGCGCCACCACCCGCCCCGGCGGCCGGTGATCCTGCTCCTGGACGACGGGGAGGAGGCCGGCCTGGTCGGGGCGCGGGCCTTCGCCGCCGGCCATCGCTTCATGCGGGAGGTGGGCGCGGTGGTGAACCTGGAGGCGCGCGGCACGTCGGGGGCGAGCCTGCTCTTCCAGACGAGCGGCGACGACCTGTGGCTGGCGCTCCTCGCCGGACGCGCCCTGCCTCACCCGGCGACCAGCTCGCTCTTCGCCGAGGTCTACCGCCGCCTCCCCAACGACACCGACCTGTCCGTGTTCCGGCCCACCGGAATGCCGGGCCTCGACTTCGCCTTCATCGGCGACGCCGGCCGGTACCACACCGCGCTCGACGATCTGGCCCACCTCGACCGCGCCAGCCTGCAGCACCAGGGCGAGAACGCCCTGGCCGCCGTGCGCGCCCTGGCGGACTCGCGCCTGGAGCCACGACCACCCGGCCGCGGCGTGTTCTTCGACCTCCTGGGGCTCCGGGTGGTCGCCTGGCCGCGCAGCCTTTCACCGTGGCTCCTGCTGCTGGCCGCGGCGCTCCTCGCGGCCGGGGCGCTGGAGGCGGGAGCGGAGCGGCCGCGCCCGCGGGCGGCCTTTGCCGGGCTGCTCGGCTTCGCGGCGGCGCCGCTGGCGGGCGCGGCGCTGGCGCTCGGGGCCTGGCTGGTCCTGCGGGCGGCCGGGGTCCTCTCCCGCCCTTTCGTGGCCTCCCCGGCCCCGACGGCGGCGATGGCGTGGGCGGCGGGGGCGTTCGGGGCGGGGCTGGCGGCGTCGGCGGCGGGGCCGCCGGCCGGAGCGGCGGGGCTCAGGGCGGGAAGCGGGGTGGGGTGGGTGGCCGCCGCCGCGGCGCTCCTGGGGGCGGCTCCCGGGGCGAGCCACCTGCTCCTGGTGCCGGCCCTGGCGGCGGGCCTCGCCGCTGTGGCCCGCGTCCTCGTGGGGGAGCGCATCGCCGCGACCTCCGACCTGGCCGCCGCCCTGGCCGGGGGGGTGGTGATCCTTCCGGTGGCCTTCCTGCTCTCCGACGCCCTCGGCCACGCCGCCGCGCCGCTGGTGGCGCTGCTCCTGGCCCTGGCCCTCTGGCCGCTCGCGCCGCTGGCGGTCCACCTCCCGCCCCGCCGGCGCCGGCTCCTCTGGTCGGCGCCGCTCTCGGCCGCCGCCGCGGCGGCGGTGGTGGCGGCGCTCGCGCCCCAGGCCACCGCAGACGGCCCGGAGCAGATGCTGGTCTTCCACCACCAGGACGCGGACGAGCCCGGAGCCCGCGTCCTGCTGTGGGCCGAGTCCGGCCGCCTCCCCGCGTCCATGCGAGGGGCGGCGCCGTTCGGCCCGCGGGAGGCGCGTCCGCTCCCGTGGGCGGCGGTCCGGCCCTCGTTCGCGGCGCCGGTCGCCAGGCGGGACCTGGCGGCTCCGGAGGTCCGGATCCTGTCGCGCTCCGAGGAGGGCGGCCGGCGGCGCCTCCGCTTCGCTCTCGTCTCGCCGCGCGGGGCGGCGGACGCTTCCCTGCTCCTCCCCCCCGAGGCGGAGGTGGTGTCGGCGACCATGGACGGCGTGCCGCTGCCGCCGCTCGACCCGAGGCTCTTGCGCTGGTTCGGCGGCTGGCGCCCGCTACGCTGCCTCACCACGCCCGCCAGGGGCGTGGAGCTGGAGCTGGTGCTGGCTGGCTCCAGCCCGCTCGAGGCCTGGGTGGCCGACCAGACGCCGGGACTGCCGCCGGAGGCGGCGCGGGTCGCGGCGGTCCGGCCGCCGTGGGGGACGCCGGTCCAGGAGGGAGACTCGACGCTGGTGACGCGGCGGGTACGCCTGTAGGCCCCGCCGCTGGCGGCCCCGGTGAGGGCAGGCCGGGACCCCTTCGGAGGGCTTGCCTTTCCGGCCGGGCGGGAGCGGGATTGTGGGACACGTCCGGCCCGGAGGCCCGCATGGCAGACCGAGTGCGCCGAGTCCCCTACTGGTACTTCGAGGTCCCCGACCAGCCCGGCGAGGGGGCCAAGCTGTTCGAGAAGCTGCGCGACCAGAAGCTGAACCTGCTGCACTTCACGGCC
>DASRTO010000283.1:0-12886 GCA_035655915.1 Anaeromyxobacteraceae bacterium | reverse complement strand
TCCCTCCCGACAGTGCTTTACGATCCGAAGACCTTCATCACACACGCGGCGTTGCTGCGTCAGGCTTTCGCCCATTGCGCAAGATTCCCCACTGCTGCCTCCCGTAGGAGTCTGGACCGTGTCTCAGTTCCAGTGTGGCTGATCGTCCTCTCAGACCAGCTACCCGTCGTAGCCTTGGTGGGCCGTTACCCCGCCAACGAGCTGATGGGCCGCGGGCTCATCTCGAAGCGATAGCTTGCATGCAGAGGCCAGCTTTTCCCTCGGGAACCGCAGTTCCCGTGGTCTCATCCGGCATTAGCACCCCTTTCGGGGAGTTATTCCAGACTTCGAGGTAGATTACCCACGTGTTACGCACCCGTGCGCCGCTGTACTCACCCTTGCGGGCTTTCTCGCTCGACTTGCATGTGTTAGGCACGCCGCCAGCGTTCGTTCTGAGCCAGGATCAAACTCTCCAGTTGAGAGTTTCGATCCGTGCCAGATGCCTCTCGCGAGGCGCTGGCTCGGTGATTCGGTTTTGTGCGCAAACTCAAGGAATGCGGGACCGCATTCCGTCGTAGGCTTGCTATCCAGTTTTCAAAGACCGAGCGCGTCCCAGGATCGAGGCGGAGGCCCCTCTCCCAGGCCCTGACCGTCGCGGCGTCGCGAAGAACCGTGCTGCGTCGAGGGGGAAAGTGATCTACTTCCACTTCCCGATTCCGTCAAGGGACGCCGACACGAGTTCGGACGGCCCTCTCTTGCGGAAGGTGGCTGGTTCCTATCCCAACCCCTTCCCCCCGTCAAGGATAACACCGGTGGCTTCAACCACTTCCACCGCGGTCTCCCCGGCGAGGGGCGCTGCTTGTAGCCGACCGCCGGGACCCATGTCAAGCCCGGTGGCGAGTCACCTCACCACCACGCGGCATGGACACCGCTATCCGGACGCAATATCCCATGATCATTGAACTTTGTCCTGGCTGGTGCCTCCGGACCAGCAATCCGTACCCGAACAGGCCCCTGGGCCCCTCTTGAGCCCATGCCGTGGTGCGTCATCCGAGCCAGTCCGAGACGTCGACCCGTTCGCGCCGGCAGGGCTCGGCGGCCGCGGCCGCCGCCTCGTCCCGCTCGCCTGCGAGGAGGGCCCGCTCGTGCGCGGCGATGGCGCGCAGGCGCCCGAGCGCGGCCTCCAGGTCGTCATTCACCAGCAGATAACGGTAGCGCGCCGCGCCGCGGGAGACCTCGGCGCGGGCCGCCGCCAGCCGCGCCCGGATGGCCTCGTCGCTGTCGGTCGAGCGGCCGCGCAGGCGCCGCTCCAGCTCGGCGGGCGTGGGCGTGAGCACGAACACGGTGGCGGTCTGGCGCGGCCAGGCGGCCTCGATCTGCGCCCCGCCCTGCACGTCGATGTCGAACACCGCCACCCGACCCTCCCGCAGCGCCGACTCCACGTTCTCCCGTGGCGTCCCGTAGCGCCGCCCGTGCACCTCGGCCCACTCCGCGAAGCCCCCGGCGCGGACCATGGCCTCGAAGCGCTCCGGCGGCAGGAAGTGGTAGTCGACCCCGTCGCGCTCGGCGCCGCGCGGCGGGCGGGTGGTGGCCGAGACCGAGAAGACCGCATCCGGCGTCTCGGCCACGAAGCGGCGCGCCAGGGTGGTCTTGCCCGCGCCCGAGGGCGCCGAGAGCACGAGGAGCAGACCCGGCCGCGCGCCCATCCCGTCACTCCACGTTCTGCACCTGCTCGCGCATGCGCTCGATCTCGGCCTTCATCTCCACCACCGCCGCGGCGATCTCGGCGCTCTGCGACTTGGAGCCCACCGTGTTCACCTCCCGGTGCATCTCCTGCACCAGGAAGTCCATCTTGCGCCCGGACGGATCGCGCCCGCCCATGAGGCCGCGCAGCTGCGAGAGGTGGCTGCGCAGCCGGGTCAGCTCCTCGGCCACGTCGACGCGGTCGGCGAAGAGGGCCACCTCGGTGGCCAGCCGCGCCGCGTCCACCACGTGGCCGCGCGCCAGCTCCTGCACCCTGTCCTGAAGCCGGGCCCGCTGCTGCTCCACCGAGAGGGGGGCGGCCGCCGCCACCCGCGCCAGCCACCCCTCCAGGCTCCGCAGCCGGCCCTCCAGGTCGCGCGCCAGCGCCTCGCCCTCCCGCTCGCGCATGGCGCTGAGGGCGTCCAGGGCTCGCGACAGCCCCTGCGCCGCCGCCGCCCGGGCCGCGGCCAGGTCGACCGCCCACTCCTCCAGGGTCACCACCCCCTCGGCGGCGAGCACCTGGCCGAGCGTCACCTCGCCCGGGAGGCCCAGCTCGCGGCCCACCGCCTGGAAGGCCCGGGCGTACTCGGCGGCCAGGGCGGCGTCCACCCGCGGCGCCTGCGTCCCCCGGGCCGTCCCGCGGCGCAGCGTCACCTCCACACCGCCGCGGGCCAGCCGCTCCTTCACCTGGCGAGCCAGCTCGAGCTCCAGTGCCGCCAGCTCGCGGGGCAGCCGGACCTTGACCTCACAGAACTTGTGGTTGACGGAGCGGACCTCCACGTCCACCTCCTCGCCGGCGCTGGCGCCGCTCCCCGCTCCGAAGCCGGTCATGCTGCGAATCACATCGCCCTCCGTGTGGCGGGCGCGACGCTATGACGGGCGCGCCGGAGCGTCAAGGAGCCCGCCGGCCACTTCCGCCACCGCCTCCGCCGAGAGGAGCGTCATGCAGTGGTGATGCCCCAGCGGGCAACGCCTCGGGGCGCGGCGGCCGCAGGGCTGGCAGTCCAGCCCCAGCCGGACGGGCTCCTCGCCCGGGCCGAAGCGGTGCCTCCCCGGATCGGTGGGACCGAAGATCACCACCGTGGGGCGCCCCAGCCCGCGGGCGCAGTGGACCAGCCCGGTATCGCCTCCCACCACCAGGTCGCAGCGCGCCAGCACCGCCAGCGCCTCGGCGACGGAGTTGCCGGTGGTGTCCCGCAGCGGAACGCGGCTCAGCTCGGCGATGCGGGCCGAGGTGGCGCGCTCGGCCGGGCCGCCCAGCAGCACCACCGTGCCGCCGCGGGCGGCGAGCCGCTCCGCCAGCACCGCGTACTTCTCCGGGCCCCATCGCATGGAGGCCCATTCCGCCCCCGGCACCAGCCCTACCACCGGCCGCGCCGCGCCCGCGAGCAGCCGCCCGGCCTGGCCGTCCGCATCGGGCGGCGGGCGCAGCTCGAGGGTCGGGTCCCCCGCGGCGGCGCCGGCGGCGACGGCCGCGGCCAGCGCCTGATCCGCCGCCGGCAGGCGGCGCTCGAGCCTGAGCCGCTCGGTGCAGAACGGCGCGTAGCCGACGCGGCGCCCCGCCCCCGAGAGCCAGGCCACGGCGCCCGCCCGAGGCGAGGACTGCGTCACCACCGCCAGGTCCGGGGCGAACCACCGCAGGCGCTGCCCCAGCCGCCAGAGCCCGCCGAGCCCGCGGTCCTCTCCGCGCCCGTCGGGGGCGATCACCTCGTCGCAGCCCGGCAGGAGCCGCGCCGCCGGCGCCCCACGGGCACTCGCCGCCACCGCCAGGCGAGCCTCCGGCCAGCGCGCCTTGAGCGAGCGCACCGCCGGCGACAGGGAGGCGGTCTCGCCGAGGGAGCCCGGATGGACGACGAGGACGCGCACGGGGGCTAGGCCAGCGGCCGGGCCTCCTCGAGCAGCATCACCGGGATGTCGTCCTCGATCCGGAAGACCAGGCGGCAGCGCAGGCAGTGGATCTCGCCGCGCTCCTCGTGGAACACCAGGTCCCCCTTGCACTGGGGGCAGGCGAGGATCTCCTTGAGCTCGGGCGCGAGCGCCATGAGGCCGCCTCCGTGGCGAGGTGTATAGGCACGCCGGCGCGCGGCGGGCAAGCGGCGAGACGCCGCCGTCACCCTCAGCGCGACCCCGTCCGCGACCCCGACCGCGACTGCGACCTCGAGCGCGACCCCGACCCGGATCGCGATCCCGACCTCGTCTTCTTCGCCGCGGCGGCCCCGGAGGCGCGGCCCCGCGCCTTCCCCGCCCCCGCCCCGGCCAGCCTGGTCAGGATCTCGGTGGTCGAGTGGCGCTTCCGGTCGCCCGCCACCGCGGTGCGGCCGCCGTAGCGCTCCACCTCGCCCCGCTCCGGGATGGTCGCCGGCGTGTAGTCGGTCCCCTTCACGTGCACGTCGGGGCGGAGGGCCCGGATGACCGGGACGACGTCCCGGGAGTCGAAGAGCACCACGTGGTCCACGCAGGCCAGCCCGGCCACGATCTCGGCCCGCTCCGCCTCCGGGACCACCGGCCGCCCCGGCCCCTTGTTCTCGCGGGCGGAGCGGTCGGTGTTCACCGCCACCACCAGCTCGTCGGCCAGCGCCTTGGCCCCCTCCAGGTAGCGCAGGTGCCCCACGTGGAAGAGGTCGAAGATGCCGTTGGCGAGGGCCAGGGAGCGGCCGGCCGCGTTGGCCGCCTGGCGCAGCCGCGGCAGGTCCTCGAGGCGTACCAGCTTCCCCATGGTCAGGCCCGGAGCAGCTCGGCGAGGATCTCCTCCCGGGAGACGGTGGCAGTCCCGGGCTTCTGCACCACCAGCGCGCCGGCGACGTTGGCGATCCGGGCCGCCGCCACGGCCCCGGCGCCGGCCGCCACCGCGGCGCAGAAGGCCGCCGCCACGGTGTCGCCCGCACCGGTGACGTCCACCGCGTCGTGGCTGCCATGGGCCGGGAGGTGTACCGGGCGCTCGCCTGGGCGGAAGAGCGACATGCCGTTGCGGCCGCGCGTGACCAGCAGCGCCTCGCAGGCCACCCGGCGCAGGAGCGACCGGGCCGCCCGCTCCAGCCCGCCGGGGCCGGAGAGGGAGATCCCGGTGGCGGTCTCCAGCTCGGGCTCGTTGGGCTTCACCATGGTGAGGTGGCCAAAGGCCGGGAGCCGGTAGCGCGAGTCGACGCACACCGGCAGGCCGCGCCGCTTGAGGCGCCGCAGGGCCTCAATGGTGTCGTGGGCCAGGACCCCCGAGCCGTAGTCCGAGGCCAGCACCGCGTCGGCGCCCCGGGCGGCGGCCCGCAGATCCCTCACCAGCCGGCGCATCGCCGCCGGGGGCACCGGCTGGGGGGCGCGGTCGAGGCGCAGCATCTGCTGGCGCCGGGTGGATCGGCCGCCGGCCAGGATGCGGGTCTTGGCCTCGGTGGCCCGCCCCTTCACGCGCTGCACGCCGGAGACGTCGACGCCTCCCTCCTCCAGCACGTCGAGGAGCGCCGCTCCCAGGGCGTCGTCCCCCACCAGGCCCACCACCCGCACCTTCACCCCCAGGGCGGACAGGTTCCGGGCCGCGTTCCCGGCACAGCCGGCCTTGAGCTCGCTCGACTCGTAGCGGACGATGAGCACCGGCGCCTCGCGGCTGATGCGCTCGGTCTCGCCGTAGACGTACTCGTCGGCCACCAGGTCCCCCACCACCACCACTTCCGCCTCGGGGAAGGCGGGCAGGACCGTCGCCAGCTCGGCCAGGTCGGGCGGCATCGCGGCGTGTGTACCCTGCGGGGTGTCGGGGGTCAACGTCCGCTGCGCCGGATCGCCCGGCGCCGGTCAGGGCCCGGCGGCGCGGGCGGGAGGCGCCACCTCGCCGGGCGGCCGCGTCTTCCAGCGCCGGTGCAGCCAGTACCAGAGCTGCGGGTACTCCCGGATCCGGCGCTCCAGGCGATCGTTCAGGTCCTGCATGAAGGCCAGGGCGTCCCGCTCGGCGTCACCGCTGCGCGGTGGGTCGAGCGGCCCCTCGATGAGGATGCGGTGGCGGCCGTCCGGCAGCGGGATGTCGAGGACGAAGACCACCGCCGCTCCGGTGCGCGCGGCGAGCCAGTAGGGGGTGGCCGCAGTGGCCGCCGGCACACCAAAGAAGGTGGGGAAGATGCCGCCGTGGACGTTCTGGTCGATGACGTAACCCAGCACCCGCCCGGACTTGAGAGCCCGTAGCGCGCCCTTGAGGGTGTCGCCGGGCTTCACCACCACCTCCTCCACGCCCGTGGAGCGGCGCGCCCGGCGCCAGGCCCGGTCGAACCACTCCGGTCTCATGCGGCGGGAGATGGTGGTGATCTTGACTCCCTTCAGGTTGTGCACCGAGGCCAGCGCCTCGAAGTTGCCGAAGTGAGCCGTGCAGGCGATGACCCCCTTGCCCCGGTCGCGCGCCGCCAGGTACCCCTCCCAGGCCCCCGGGTCGTAGACGAACAGCGCCTCCAGCTCCTGGCGCGACAGGAACGGCAGCGCCAGGAACTCGCCCGTGCTGCGCCCCAGGGTCGCGAGGGTCCTCCGGGCGATGGCGCGCCGTTCGGCCTCGCTCTTCTCCGGAAAGGCAAGGCGCAGGTTGGCGAGGATCACCCGGCGGCGGACGTGGAGCACCCAGCCCAGCCATCCCACCAGCCACCCCAGGGCCAGGAGCAGTCGGCGGGCGAGGGAGTGACCCGATCTCGGCGTCGGGGGCGTGGTCGCGATCCGGGTCGGGGCTCCGGTCGAGGTCGGGGTCTCGGTTGCGGTCCGCCTCTGGGTCCCAATCGAGGTCGGAGTCCCGGTCGAGGTCGAGGACGGGCCCGGATGGGCGGCCAGGGCCTGTTCCAGCAATGCGTCGAGCTCCTTCCCGCCGGCGACGATCTCCGCCTCGATCCGAAGCACCCGGAGCTGCGGATGGCCGGCGCGGGCGGGCGGCAGCCGCACCGCGTCCTTCTCGGTGGTGAGCAGCCAGTCGCCGCCGGCCGTGCCCAGGGCCGCCAGCGCCTCGTCCAACTCGGACTCGCTGAAGGGGTGGTGATCGGGGTAGCTCCGCTCGGCGACCACCGAGGCCCCGAGCCCCTCCACGGTGCGGCGGAAGCCCTCCGGCCGGGCCAGGCCCGAGAGCAGCACCACCCGCGCCCCGCGCAGCGAGCCGGGGACGTCGCGCGCCTCGAGCTGGCCGTCGAGCACCGCCACCGGGGCGTGGCGAGACTCGACCGGGGCCCGCCCGGTGAGGAGGCGGGCCAGGCGCCGCAGCCCCTCCAGCTCCGCAGCGTCGGCCTGGTCCACCCGCGACAGCCACAGCAGCCCGGCCCGCCGCAGCGCCGAGGGCGGCTCGCGGTTCGGGCCGCGGGGCAGGCAGTGCCCGTTGCCGAACGGGCTCGAGGCGTCCAGCACCACCAGGTCGAGGTCGCGTGCCAGGGCCCGGTGCTGGAAGCCATCGTCGAGCACCAGCGCGTCGGCGCCGTAGCGGCCCACCGCCAGGCGCGCCAGCTCGGCGCGCCGCGGCCCGCACAGGACCCGGACGCCGGGGAGGCGCCGGGCCAGGAGCACCGGCTCGTCGCCGCCCTCGGCGGCTCCGAGGAGCAGCGACCGCCCGTCGGAGACCACGCGGGCGTCCTTCCTCGCCGCCCCGTACCCGCGCGAGAGCACCGCCACCGTCCTCCCCGCCGCGGCCAGCCGCTCCGCCACCGCCATCGCCGCCGGGGTCTTGCCGGCGCCGCCCACCGCCAGGTTCCCCACCGAGATCACCGGGACGCCCGCCCGGGCCGGGCGCAGCGCACCGGCCCGGTAGAGCCCGCCCCGGACCGCCACCGCGGCGCGGAACAGCCCCTCCAGCGCCAGGAGCGGCGCCAGGCGGACCCGGTCCGCCCCCTCCTCCCGGCGCCACCAGGCTCGTTCCAGCGCGCTCATGGGGCGACCATCTCCCGCGCCGCCGCCAGAACGCGCTCGACGCCGAGGTCGAGCATGCAGCGGTGGTGCCCCTCGGGGCAACGCTCCGCCCCGTGGTTGGAGCAGGGGGCGCAGGAGATCGTTATCTGAAGAGCCCGGCCCGGCGGCCGCGGCCCCCAGCGCGCCGGAGGCGTGGGGCCGAAGAGGGCCAGCACCGGGGTCCCCACCGCCGTGGCCAGGTGGACCGGCCCGGAGTCGCAGGCCACCAGCAGCCGCACCCGCGCCAGGGCGCCAGCCAGCGCGTCCAGCGGGAGCGCCGAGACGTCGGCGGCCACCGGGGCGCGGCAGGCGGCGCGGAAGGCGGCCAGGGCGGGGGCGTCGCCCGGGCCGCCGGCCAGCACCAGGCTGGCCCCGTCGGCGGCCAGCGCCTCGGCGAGCCGCGCGAAGCGCGCCGCCGGCCAGCGCTTGGTGGCCCAGCGGGCTCCGGGCGCCAGCGCCACCGCCGGCCCGCGCGCCCCCGCCAGCGCCTCCTCGGCGCGGGCTCGGGCCGCCGGGGAGAGGGACACCCGCGGGCGGCCCGGACGTTCCACCCCCAGCGGCCGCAGCGCCTCGGCGTAGAGCTCGGTGGCGTGGGCGCGCCCCAGCGGCGGGTCCCACCCCAGCGCCGCCAGCGCCGCCCGCCCCGGGGCGCGGCGCTGGAAGGCGATGCGGCGAGGCGCGGCGCGCGCCACCAGGGCGCTCTTCACCTTGCCTTGCAGGTCCACCGCCACGTCGAAGCGGCCGGCCAGGGCGCGCCCCAGCTCGAGCGCCGGGCGCAGCCCGCGGCGGTCCAGCCGGTGCACCGCCGAGAGCTCCGGCAGGCCCTCCAGCAGCGGGGCGTAGGCCGCGTCGGTGACCCACTCCACCCGCACCCCGGGGTGGCTCTCCCGAAGGGGCTCCAGCACCGAGGTGGCCAGCACCACGTCGCCCAGGGCGCTGTAGCGCACCACCAGGACGCGCTCGACCCGGCTCACGCCGCCGCCCGCCCCCGCGGCAGGATCCGCAGCATGTGCTCCACGTTGCGGGCGCTCGCGCCGCGAACGGCCAGCACCGCCTCGCGGGCCAGCGTCCCCAGCTCGGCCATCCGCTCGGGGCGCGAGAGGAGCTCTCCCGCCACCTTGCGCAGCTGCTCGGGGGTGCCCACCTGGATCCCGCCCCGCCCCTGCAGCACCTGCACCGAGTCCTTGAAGTTCTCCATGTGCGGGCCGAAGAGCACCGGCCGCCCCTGCCCGGCGGGCTCGAGGATGTTCTGCCCGCCGCGAGTGACGAAGCTGCCCCCCACGAAGACCAGCGTCCCCAGCCGGTAGGCGGCCGCCAGCTCGCCGATGGTGTCGAGCACCGTCACCTGGGCGCTCCCGCCGGCGTGGCCGGCCGAGCGCAGCCGGGCGGAGAGGCCCGCCTCGGCGGCCAGGGAGAGGATGCGCCCGGCCCGCTCCACGTAACGCGGGGCCACCACCAGCCTGAGGCGCGGGTGCTCCCCCAGCAGCTCCCGGTAGACGCGGAAGATCGGCTCCTCCTCGCCCTCGTGGGTCGAGCCGGCGATGAGCACCGGGGACGACGGCTCGAGCCCCATTTCCACCCGCAGGGGCTCGTCGCCCTCCGGCCGGTCCAGCACCAGGGCGTCGAACTTGGTGTTCCCGGTGACCCACACCCGGTCCGGCGCCGCCCCGAGCTGGAGGGCCCGCTCGGCCTCCTCGTCGGAGCGCATGAGGAACAGGTCGATGGCCCGCAGCGGGTTGCCGATGGCGCGGAACAGGGCCCGGTAACGCGACAGCCGGTCGGGGTTGAAGCGGCCGTTGGTGAGGGCGATGCGCACGCCGGCCTTGCGGGCGGCCCGGATGAGGTTGGGCCAGATCTCGGTGTACTCCAGCACCAGCAGGTCCGGGCGCAGGGCCGCCATGGCCCGCCGGGTAGCGCCGGGCAGGTCGTAGGGCGCGTAGGCCACCACGTCGGCCTCGCGGAGCTTCTTGCGCGCCATGGCCAGCCCGCTGTTGGTGATGGTGGTCACCACGATGCAGCACCCGGGGAGCCGCTCCTTGAGGGTCTTCATCATGGGCTGGAGCGCGAGCAGGTCGCCGGCGCTGGCGCCGTGGAGCCAGACGCGGGGCGTGCCGCGCCCTCGGTCGAAGGAGGGCTTGTAGAGCCCGAGCCGGAAGGGGATGCCGTGGCGCAGCTTGGGATGGCTCGCGAGGAACGGGATCCCCACCAGGAACAGGAGGTAGCTGGCGATGGCGTAGAGGAGGTGCACGCTCGTGGCCGCTTCCTACTCGATCCGGATGGGATTGGTGAAGACCCAGTCGTCCCCGTCCCAGCGCCCCTCGGCGCGCCAGGCGCCGCGGGGGCAGCGCCCGCCGCAGGAGAAGCTGGCCCCGCCCGGCCCGGGCGCCAGCTCGCCGGCCAGCGACCCGTCGCGGAAGAGGAGCCAGCGGGCCCGGGAGGGATCGGGGGTGGCGAAGGCCAGGTCGATGCGGTCGCCCGCCGGGGCGGCCGAGAGGCGCACCCCCCAGGCCGGGGCGATCCCGTCGAGGACGCAGAAGCCCTTCCCGCCGAGGAGCCCCGCCACCACCGCCCGCGCGTCGGCGGCCCCGTCCCCGGCCAGGGCCAGCGGCAGGTGCATGCTGAAGGCCTCGAAAGCGGCCCGGTAGCTCGGGTAGCCGTGGGCGTCGCTGGCGCACAGCAGGGGGACGGGGCGGCGCGCCGCCACCTCGTCGTAGCGCCGCAGCTCCTCCGCCGGGTGTCGGTAGAGCGCCAGCGCCGAGCGGGCCGGGTCCCAGGGCAGGGTCAGAAGCGCCAGCGGGATGCGCCAGTACTCGCGGCGGGACAGGGTGAGGCCCCACAGGGAGTCGTTGGAGACCACCTCGAAGCCCAGCCAGTCGTCGTTCGACCAGCGGGTGAAGGGGCGGCGGGGGTGGAAGGGGTGGGCCAGCACCGCCTGGCCGCCCAGGGCGCGGATGGCGCCGATGGCGTCCCGCTGCCGCTCCGCCCGGGTGAGCTCTCGCGGCAGGCCCAGCGCCACCACGTGCCCGTAGGGGGCGGAGACCTCGCTCCCCTGCACCACCAGCACGCCGTCGCGGTACCCCTGGTCCTCCGGGCTCAGCACGTTGTGGTCGGTCACCACCACGAACTGGAGCCCGGCCTCGCGGGCGGCCCGCACCACCTCCGCCAGCGTGCCGCGCCCGTCGCTGCGGTCGGTGTGGAGGTGGTAGGCGCC
The DNA here is from genome assembly GCA_035655915.1 of Anaeromyxobacteraceae bacterium. Classification (GTDB taxonomy): domain Bacteria; phylum Myxococcota; class Myxococcia; order Myxococcales; family Anaeromyxobacteraceae; genus DASTPH01. The sequence goes on along the minus strand of DASRTO010000283.1, from coordinate 2,067 downwards.
GCGCACCTCGCCGGGCGGTGGCGGCGGGCGGGGCGCCCGCCCGAGAAGGAGCCACAGCCCCCAGGCGACCCAGGCCGCGGCCAGGGCGGCGGCGAGGACGAGGAGCCGGCGCTTCACGGCCCCCTACCCGACCTCGGCGCGGGCGCGCTCGCCGCCGCTCTCGTAGATGCGGTAGAGGCGGGCGTACTCGCCGCTGCGGGCGATGAGCTCGTCGTGGCGGCCCACCTCGGCCACCGAGCCGCCGGAGAGCACCACGATGCGGTCGGCGTGGCGGATGGTGGAGAGGCGGTGGGCGATGACCAGGGTGGTGCGGTGGCCGGCGGGGCCGCCGGCCACGCCCATGAGCTCGTCGAGGGCCCGCTGCACCTCGCGCTCGCTCTCGGCGTCGAGGGCGCTGGTGGCCTCGTCGAGCACCAGGATGGGCGCGTCCTTGAGGAAGGCGCGGGCGATGGCGATGCGCTGGCGCTGCCCGCCGGAGAGGAGCACGCCCCGCTCGCCGATGACGGTGTCGTACCCCCGGGGCAGGGCGGCGATGAAGTCGTGGGCGTGGGCCATGCGGGCCGCCCGCTCCACCTCCGCCTGGGGGACCTCCGGGCGCCCGTAGGCCACGTTGGCGCGCACCGTGTCGTTGAAGAGCACCGTCTCCTGGGTCACCAGCGCGATCTGCGCCCGCAGGCTGCGGAGGGTCGCCTCCCGCACGTCCAGGCCGTCGACGGCGATGCGGCCGCCGGCGACGTCCCAGAAGCGGGGCAGCAGGTTGGAGAGGGTGGTCTTGCCGGCGCCGGAGCTGCCCACCAGCGCCACCACCTCCCCCTTGCGGATGGAGAGCGTCACCTCGCGCAGCACCGGCCTGTCGCCATAGGAGAAGGAGACCCGCTCGAAGCGGATCTCCTCGCGGAAGGGGGGCAGCTCGCGCGTGCCGGCGTCGGGGACGTCGCTGCGCTGATCGAGGATCTCGAAGATGCGCTCCCCGGCGGCCGCCCCCTGGAGCGCCACCTGCCCCACCCTGCCCAGGGACTTCACCGGGGTGTAGAGCATGAGCACCGCCGCCACGAAGGAGAAGAACTTCCCGGCCTCGAGCCGGCCCCCCAGGATCTGGTCCCCCACCCAGTACACCGCCAGGCCCAGCCCCACCGCGGCCATCACCTCCATCAGCGGCGAGGAGAACCCGCGCACCAGCAGGCTGCGCCGCTGCACCTTGACCCAGCGGTCGTTCTCGGCCTTGAAGCGCTCCGACTCCCAGCGCTCCATCCCGTACGCCTGCACCACCCGGATGCCGGAGAGGGCCTCCTGGATCATCTCCGAGATGCGGCCCAGGGTGGCCTGGGACTGCACCGTCACCTTCTTGAGGCGCTGCCCCAGCCGCAGGATGGGCAGCAGCGTCACCGGCACGGCCACGAAGGCGATGAGGGAGAGCCTCACGTCGAGCCAGAAGCAGTACCCCAGCATCCAGATCACGGTGAGGCCGTCGCGCAGGTAGCTGGCCACCGCCACCGACACCGCCGTCTCCACCGACTGCACGTCGTTTCCGAGCCGGCTCATGAGGTCGCCGGTGTGCCGGCGCGCGAAGAACGCGGGGGAGAGCCCGAGCAGCCGGTCGAAGAGCGCGCGCCGCAGATCGGCGATGATGCGCTGCGAGGCCATCCCCATGAAGTAGGCCTGCCCGAAGGCGCCCAGCCCCTTCACCAGCGCCACCGCCACGATGACCGCCGGCAACCAGAGCAGGGCCTGCTTGCGGTCCATGGCCGCCAGGGCACCGCCGAGGTCGAGGCCCCGCGGGGCCAGGGCCGCCTGGCCCGGGAGGCGGGTGGCCGAGCCGGTGAAGAGGAGCTCCATCACCGGGCCCAGCAGCGCGATGTAGGCCACGTTGCCGGCGGCGAACACCGCCATGCAGGCGAAGGCCGCCAGGAAGCGGCCCTTGTAGGGCGTGGCGTAGCGCAGCAGGCGGAGGTAGGGGCCCACGCGGCGGCCATCCTACGACGAAGGCGGGCGCGGCGCACGGCCGCCCCGCCAGCCTGCGGCGGCCGCCCTCGCCGGCGGCCGGAAGCGATCGACAGGACCCGCGGC
>DASRTO010000282.1:0-2363 GCA_035655915.1 Anaeromyxobacteraceae bacterium | reverse complement strand
GGCTCGAGCCGCTCATGCTCGAGCCGGGCCAGGCGGAGGCGCTGAGCGCCGTCCGCGCCGGCGCCCGGCGCCTCGCGCCGCTCGCCGACGAGGCCCTGGCGGTGGTGGCGGGAGGCCGGCCGGACCGCCGGCCGGTGTCGGAGTTCGTGGCCCAGGTGCAGTCGGTCATCAACGCCATCCAGCACCTCGCCGACCAGCAAGCGGGCCTGGCCCGGCGCGACGCCGCCGCCATCCGCGCCTCGCTGGAGCGCTTCTCGCTGGGGAGCCTGCTCTTGGGAGTCGCCGGCGCCCTGGCGGCGCTGGCCCTCCTCCTCATGGCCCTGGCGGCGCTCCGGCGCTACGCCGCCGCCGCCGAGGCGCGGGTGGCCGACCTGGAGGCCTTCGCCTCGCGCGTGGCGCACGACCTGCGCAACCCGCTGCAGACCATCCTGCTCGGCGTGGCCAGCGTGGGCCGGACCCTCAAGGACGAGCGGCTCAAGGGCTTCTGCGCCCGCGCCGAGCGAAGCGCCCGCCGGCTCGATCGCATGATCGAGGACCTGCTCCTCTTCTCGCGCGGGGCGGACCCGGCCGCCGAGCGCCGTGCCAGCGTGGCCGAGGTCATGGAGGAGCTGGGCGAGGAGATGCAGGCCCGCGCCGCCGACGCGGGCGTGGTCTTCTCGGCCCGCGCCGAGCCCGGGCTGGTGGCGGCTCTGCCTGCCGGCGCGCTCCGCTCGGTGCTCTCCAACCTGCTGGAGAACGCCTTCAAGTTCCTGGACCCGGAGCGGGAGAAGCGGGTGGAGGTCCTCGGCGAGCGGGACGGCGCGGGTCGGGTGGTGCTGACGGTGCGCGACACCGGCCGCGGCATCGCTCCGGAGGCCCTGCCCCACGTCTTCGAAGTGGGCTACCGGGCCGGCCCGGGCGGCTCGGGGTTCGGCCTGGGCCTCGCCACCGTGAAACGGCTGGTGGATGCCTACGGCGGCGCGGTGGAGATCGAGAGCCGGGTCGGCCAGGGCACATCGGTCACGGTGCGGCTTCCCGCGGCGTCCAGGCCGTCCTGAGGCGGGCCAGCACCCTGCCGTCCTCCTCCCGGGCGATGGCGTGGGCGAACTCGCGCTCCGAGAGGCGCTGCAGGCGCGAGACCACCCGGCCGCCGTAGCGGCACTCGGCCAGGAACGAGGTCTCGGCAGCCGCCAGGCGGCGGGCCCGCCAGAACTCCTCCGGCACCGCCTCGACGGCCCAGGCCAGGTAGCTGGCGTTGGTGACGTGCTGGATCTGGTCGATGTCCTGGTATCGCACGTCGAGCCGCCGCTCCACCTCCGCCCGCTCCACTTCCGGGAGCGGCGGGGACGCCTCCTCGAAGACGTGCTCGGCGGTGGGGCGGTAGCGCGCGTCGAGCACCCGGTCAGGCCGCACTGGACGGCGGCTGCGGAGGTCCATCACCAGCCAGTGGGTGAGCGCCCGCGCCACCACCGACCCGTCCCGCCGCCTGACCAGGAAGTCGCGCAGCGCCATGAGCCGCTCCACGCCTGAGGGCCAGGTCTCCACCGTGAGCACCTCGCCCGAGCCGATGGGCGCGGCGATCTCCAGGCGCTGGCGCGAGAGGACCCAGCCCACCCCCTTGGCCTGCATCGCGGCCAGGCCGCAGCCCAGCTCCGTGGCGTGGTTGCCGGCCACCTCCTGCAGGTAGCCGGCCAGCGCCGGCGCGCCGAGGAGCCCGAAGGCGTCCACCTCGTAGGTGTGGACCGGGAAGGTCTCGCGGCGGACGAAGCGTTCCATCGGGCCGCAGCTTAGCCGCGCCCTCGCCGCCGGGCCACGCCCCGGCGCGGGCGCCCGTCCCCCGGGGCGCCCGGGCCGTGGGCTCGCGGGCCATCTCGGCCATGGTGGGGCCTGCTCCGGGCGGCACGGTCCGGTTACCATTCCGGCATGGACCTGGGACTGGCGGGCAAGGCGGCGGTGGTGACCGGCGGCAGCCGCGGCATCGGCCGCGCCATCGCCCTGGAGCTGGCGCGCGAGGGGGTGCGGGTGGCGCTGGGGGCCCGCGGCCCCGGCGCGCTCCAGGAGGCGCTGGCGGCGCTCCAGGCAGCCGGGCCGGGACCACACCTGGCGGTGCCGGGCGACCTCGCCACGCCGGAGGGGATCGAGGCCCTCTTCGCGCGGACGGCCGCCCAGCTCGGGGGCGTCGATCTGCTGGTAGCCAACCTGGGAGGGTCCGGGGCGCGCACCCTGGCCGACGCCGACGAAGGCGACTTCCGCTCGGTCTTCGAGCGCAACTTCTGGCCGGCGCTCCGGGCCAGCCTCCGCGCCGTACCCGAGATGCGGCGCCGCGGCGGCGGCGCCATCGTGATGGTCACGTCCATCTGGGGGCGCGAGGCCGGCGGCGGCCC
>DASRTO010000281.1:0-1872 GCA_035655915.1 Anaeromyxobacteraceae bacterium | reverse complement strand
GAGAGAATACCATCCGTGGATGTCTATCCTACTGACCTAAGCGCTTCCGCCGGCGAGTCCAAGGAACACCGTAGTCATTCACACCCCCCAGCTCTGACTTTCCTTTGACGGGAAAGGATGGGACACTATGAACCGAGTGACTAAGCTGAGTTTACCACCGGCATGCACCTGAGCGATCACAGCCTACGCCAGATTGACGACGCCTACCTCCGGTCCTTGGACGCGGAAGCGTTGCGCGGACTGTCGGGGCGGTTGCTGGCGGATCTCAAGGAGGCGCGGGAGCGGTTGAATCAAGGGCCGACCAACAGTTCACGGCCGCCGAGTAGCCGGGCGCCGTGGGAACGGGGCGAGCCCCTGACCCAGGCCCCGGCGACCGCGGCGTCGCGGCCCGTGGCGGCGGAACCGGCCGCGGAGGCGCCGGCCGACGGTCCACCGACCGAGGTCCCAGCCGCTGCCGTCACGCCGGCGGCGACCGCGGCCCGGAAACCGGGCAAACAGCCGGGTGCGCCGGGGGTGGGCCGAACCCAGGTGTTGGAGGCCCGGGAGGTCATCCTGCACTATCCGGCGGTCTGCGCGGGCTGTGGGCGGACGTTAACCGAGCCGGTTGGGGCGGTGGCCTACACGGGCTTTCAGGCGGTGGATCTGCACTGGGGGGAGGCGGCACAACCCGGGCTGATCGTGTGGGTGGTGGATCATCGCTATTACGAAGTCCCTTGCCCCTGCGGCCATCAGACCCGAGCCGAGGCGGGCCAAGGGGTGGTCGACCCGCTGCTAGAGGGGATCGCCCTGAGTGAATGGCGGCTGGTGGGACCGGGGATGGCGGCCCTGATCGTGGCACTGGCGTTCCGGTTTCGGTTGTCGCGGGCGCGGATTCGCGAATTCCTGGGGGAGTGGCTGGGGGTGAACCTGAGCCTCGGGACGATCCATCAGACGCTTCACGAAGCCAGCGCAGCCGTGGCCCCCGCGGAAGAGGAACTGATCCAGGCGGTCCTGGACAGTGACCTGTTGCACGCCGACGAAACCACCTGGCCAGAACAGGGCCAGCCGCTGTGGTTGTGGGTATTCACGGCGGCCACCGTGACCCTGTATTACATCGCCGGGCGGGGCAAAGAACTGGTGGAGAACCTGCTGAATGGCTTCACCGGCTGGCTCATGAGCGACGGCTGGATGGCCTACCGCGGCTACCCCCGGCGGTTGCGCTGCTGGGCGCACCTGATCCGCAAGGCGCGGGGGCTGGCGGAGAGCTACCATCGGGAGGTGCGGGCCTTCGGCCGCCAGGTGCTCGACACCCTGACCGCCCTAATGGCGGCGGTGTCCGCCGCCCGCGAAGGCCCACCCGCCGACCTGCCGGCTGACTCTGCCTCGCGGCTGGCCGATCTGCACGCCGCCTGCGAACGGCACCAAGGCCACGACCATGCCAAGGCCCACGCCCTGGCGGTGGAGGTCTTGAACGACTGGGAGGCTATCTTCCAGGTGTTGCACCATCCCGACCTCCCGCTGACCAACAACGACGCCGAGCGAGCCCTACGGCACTGGGTGATCGCCCGCAAGCTCAGTCACGGCACCCGCACCGCTACCGGCTCACGGGTCTTTGCCCTGCTTGCCAGCGTCATCGACACCTGCCGGCAGCGCGGCCACTCACCGTGGTTGTACCTGCAAACCGCTATTGCCGACCGTCGTGCTGGCCGCCCACTCGCTCCACTGCCGCAGTCGGGGGGGTGAATGGTTACCTTCCATATTGACGAGCAAGATCAGCAACTTTTTCGCCGCCTTTAACCTTTGCCAAAATTTCGTTCTTTATCTCCTTTGGTACAACTTTTCGCTGAGTCATGGTGCTTCGCACCTCTCTCAAGTCTCGTAGAAAGTTGTCTT
>DASRTO010000280.1:0-8943 GCA_035655915.1 Anaeromyxobacteraceae bacterium | reverse complement strand
TGGTACTGCTGCGGCTCGAGGGGCTGGGCGACCGCGAGCTGGCGGAGGTCATGGGCTGCCCGGCCGGCACCGTGAAGTCGCGGCTGGCCAGGGCCCGCGCCGCGCTGCGCCAGGCGCTGCGCCCCTACGCCCGGAGGGCCGCCCCGTGACCTGCGACGAGGCCCCCGGCCTCCGGGAGCACCTGGCGGGCTGCGCCGCCTGCGCCGCCCTGGAGCGCGAGGAGCGGGCCCTCTCCGACCTCCTCGCGTCCCGCCTGCCGCGGCCGGCCGCGCCCGATGGCCTGCGCCGCGCCCTGGAGCAGCAGGTGGCCCGGGCCGAGGCGCGGGCGGCACCGCCCGGCCGCGGCCCCTGGCTCCGGCGCCTCGCCTGGCCGGCCCTGGCCGCGGCGGCCTCGGCGGCCGCGGTCGCCCTGTGGCTGGCCCCTGGCGCGCCGGGGCCGGTCCCGCTGGCCCTGGCCGAGGAGGCGGTCAACGACCACCTGCGGGCCCTGGTGGCGCCGCGCCCGGACGTCGAGAGCGGCGGCCTGCACCAGGTGCGCCCCTGGTTCGAGGGGCGGCTGGACTTCGCGCCCCCGGTCCCTGACCTGGAGCCCGCCGGGCTGCGCCTGCGCGGCGGATCGGTGGGCTACTTCCGCGAGCGCCGCGCCGCGGTGATCCACTACCAGCTGCGGCTCCACCAGGTGACGCTGCTGGCCTTCCCGGCCCAGGGGCTGCCGTTGCCCGACCGGCCCGGCACCGCCGAGACCCTCCGCGGCTTCCACGCGGTGCTGTGGCGAGAGGGCGCCATGGGCCTGGCGCTGGTTTCCGACGCCGATCCGCGGGAGCTGGAGCGGGCCGCCACCCTGATCCGGCCCTGACGCCGCCGGGGCGCCGTTCAGCGGGTGCCCGCGTCGGAGAAGTCGTAGATCGACTCCACCCGGACGTTGCGGTAGCGCTCCAGCTTGAAGGCCATGCGCGACAGCCTGGCCAGGAAGGCCGGCGCGTCCGGCCGCCCGCGCCGGCCGGCCTCCTTCCGCAGCCTCTTGGCCTCGGCCAGAATGGGCTTGCGCGCCTCCGGCGGGTGGTAGAGGAAGGCACCGGAGAAGTGGAACCGTCCCGACACCGGGACCAGCCTGGCCTCGAGCAGGTCGCCCTTCTGCACCCCCACCATGGCCCGGCGCTCGACCACGTCGTGGTCCTGGCCGGTCAGCACGTCGCGCAGGCGCACCTCGCCGGGCTTCATGCGTCGCACCTCGAAGAGGGAGTGGACGTTGCCGGCGAGCTCGCGGAAGCGGGCCAGGGCGTCGGTGGTGAGGTCGGAGCCGGCGCGCAGGAAGGCCTCCAGGGTGGTGTCGACCCCGTCGGGGCGGAAGTCGAAGAGGTAGAAGTCCAGGAGCGCGTTCATGCGCGACTCGTAGCTCCGGTCCTCCTCGTGCGGCTCGCCGAAGCGCTCGAACCAGGCCCTGCGGGCCGCGAGCAGGGCCTGCTTGCGCTCCTCGGCGCTGGCCCAGGCGAGGAGCCGTTCGTGCATCTCGGGGTAGGTCATGCGCCCCGTTCCATCATGGCCACGAAGCGCCCGAAGAGCGAGCGGGCGTCGTGCGGCCCCGGCGAGGCCTCCGGGTGGTATTGCACGCTGAAGGCGGGCGCGTCGAGCACCTCGATGCCCTCCACCGTGCCGTCGTTCAGGTTGAGGTGGCTGACCCGGGCGCGCCTTCCCAGCGACTTGTCGTCCACCGCGAAGCCGTGGTTCTGCACGGTGATGTCCACCGTGCCCTTGGCGAGGTCCTTCACCGGCTGGTTGGCGCCGCGGTGGCCGAACTTGAGCTTGTAGGTCCTGGCTCCCACCGCCAGCGCCAGGATCTGGTGGCCGAGGCAGATGCCGAACACCGGCACCCTGCCGAGCAGGGCCGCCACCGCCTCGCGGGCCCCCTTCACCGCCGCCGGATCACCGGGCCCGTTGGTGAGGAAGACGCCGTCGGGCTTCAGGGCCAGGGCCTGGGCGGGCGAGGTGTTCCCCGGCACCACGGTGATGCGGCAGCCGGCCTCGGCCAGGAGCCGCAGCATGGCCCGCTTCAGCCCCCAGTCGTAGGCCACCACGTGGAAGCGCGGCGCCGGCTGCTCCGAGCGCTCGCCAGGCGTCCAGGCGTCGGCCCCCCGCTCGCGCCACTCGTAGCGGGTGCGGGTCGACACCAGCGAGGCCAGGTCCTGCCCCTCCATCCCGGGGAGCGCCCGCGCCCGCTCCACCAGCGCCCGGGCGCCGCCCTCGGTCGCCACCACGCCCATCTGGGCCCCGGCGGTGCGGATGTGGCGGGTGAGCCGGCGGGTGTCGAGCCCCCAGATGCCGACGATGCCGTGGCGCTTCAGGTAGGCGTCGAGGGTCTCCCGGGCGCGGAAGTTGGACGACCGCTCGGCGTGGTGACGGACGATGAAGGCGGTGGCGTGGGGCCGGGCCGACTCATCGTCGGCCTCGTTCATCCCGTAGTTCCCCTCCTCGGGGTAGGTCATGCAGACCATCTGCCCCACGTAGGAGGGGTCGGTGAGGATCTCCTGGTAGCCGGTCATGGAGGTGTTGAAGACCACCTCCCCCGAGGCCTCGCCCTCGGCCCCGAAGGACCAGCCCTCGAACACCGTCCCGTCGGCGAGCGCCAGGGTGGCTCGCTTCACCTCCCGCCTCCCAGTTGGTGCACCAGCCGCCCGTCCACCAGGGTGTGGGTGCACCGCCCCACCAGGCGCCGTCCCTTCCAGGGAGTGTTGCGGCTCCTGGAGTGGAGGGCGGCTGGATCGCAGGTCCACTCCAGCCCCGGGTCGAGCACCGCCACGTCGGCCGGCGCCCCGCGGACCAGGGTGCCACCCTGCAGGCCGAAGCACCGCGCCGGGGCCCCGGTGAAGGCCTCCACCAGGCGCCGCTCGGAGAGCACCCCCTGGCGCACCAGCTCCAGGCAGGCGGCGAAGGCGGTCTCCAGCCCGATGATGCCGTTCAGGGCCGCGTCGAACTCGAGCTGCTTCTCCTCCACCGCGTGCGGGGCGTGGTCGGTGGCGATGCAGTCCAGGGTGCCGTCGGCGAGCCCCTCGCGCACCGCCCGGACGTCGGCCTCGCCTCGCAGCGGCGGGTTCATCTTGAAGTCGGTGTCGTAGCCCGAGCGCGCCACCTCCTCGTCGGACAGGGTGAGGTGGTGGGGCGTGGCCTCGGCGGTCACCGGGAGCCCGCGCCGCTTGGCCTCGCGCACCGCCCGCACGCTGCCGGCGGTGGACACGTGCTGCAGGTGGAGCCGGCCGCCGGTGAGGTCGGCCAGCGCCAGGTCCCGGAGCACCATCACCTCCTCGGCCTGCGCCGGGTAGCCCTTGAGCCCGAGCCGGGTGGCCACCGGACCCTCGTTCATGGACCACCTGCCGGCCAGGTGCGGATCCTCCTCGTGCACCGCCAGCGTCAGCCCGAAGACCCGGGCGTACTCCAGGGCCCGGCGCATCAGGGCCGGGTTCTGCACCGGCCTTCCGTCGTCGGAGAGGGCCACGCAGCCGGCCGCCTTGAGCTCGCCGTACTCGGCCAGCTCCTCCCCCTTCTGCCCCCTGGAGACGCAGCCCACCGGGTAGACCCGGGCCAGGCCCGCCGCGGCGGCCCGCGCCAGGACCAGCTCGGTGACGGTGGCGTTGTCGTTCGGCGGCAGGGTGTTGGCCATGGCGCACACCGCCGTGAAGCCGCCCGCCACCGCGGCCCGGGCGCCGCTCTGCACGGTCTCCTTGTATTCCTGTCCCGGCTCGCGAAGGTGGACGTGCAGGTCCAGGAAGCCCGGCGTCACCCACTTGCCGCGGCCGTCCACCAGCCGGGCCTCGCGGGGCCGCTCCACCCGCTCCCCCACCTCGGCGATCCGGCCGTCGCGGATCACCACCGTGCGCACCCCGTCCAGGCCGCTCTGCGGGTCGATGACCCGGCCGCCCTCGATGAAGATGGTCTCGCTCATGCCGTGGCCTTCTCCGCCGGGGCCCCCTCGGTCGTGGCGCCGGCGCCGGCCAGGAGATAGAGGATGGCCATCCGGACCGCCACCCCGTTCTCCACCTGATCGAGGATCACCGAGCGAGGCCCGTCGGCGACGTCGCTGGAGAGCTCGACGCCGCGATTGATGGGGCCGGGGTGCAGGATGAGGCACTCGGGCTTGAGCCACTCGGCGGCCTTCCGGGCATTGAGCCCCCACAGGCGCGAGTACTCGCGGGTCCCCGGGATGAGCGGGTCGCCGATGCGCTCGTGCTGGATGCGCAGCATCACCACCGCGTCGGCCCCGGCCACGGCCTTCTCGAGCTCGTGGAACACCTCGGCGCCGAGCCGCTCGATGCCCTGCGGGATCATGGTGGGCGGGCCGCAGACCCGCACCTTGGCGCCGAGCTTCTGGAGCGCGTGCAGGTCCGAGCGCGCCACCCGCGAGTGGCTGATGTCCCCCACGATGGCCACCGTCCGCCCGGAGAGCGAGCCGAGCCGCTCGCGGATGGTGAAGCAGTCCAGCAGCCCCTGCGAGGGGTGCTCGTGGGCGCCGTCGCCGGCGCTGACCACCGAGCACTTGACGTGGCGGGCCAGGAAGGCCGGGGCGCCGCTCGAGGCGTGGCGCACCACGATCACGTCCGGCCGCATGGCCTCCAGGTTGCGGGCGGTGTCGAGCAGGGTCTCCCCCTTGGACACCGAGGAGCCGGTGGCGGTCCAGTTGAGGGCGTCGGCGGAGAGGACCTTGGCGGCGATCTCGAAGGAGCTGCGGGTGCGGGTGGAGCTCTCGAAGAAGAGGTTGACCACGCTCTTGCCGCGCAGGGTGGGCACCTTCTTGAGCGGCCGCCGCAGCACCTCCTTCATGGAGAGCGCCAGGTCCAGGACCTCCACGATCTCCTCGCGGCTGAAGTCCTCGAGCGCGATGCAGTGCCGGTGTCGACCGATCACGGCGCCCTCCTCCGCACCACCACCACGTCCTCGGCGGCGCCCCCCTCGACGAGCCGGACCAGCACGTCCTCCCCCTCGGCCGCCGCCACGGTGGCGCCGGCGAAGTCGGCGGCGATGGGCAGCTCGCGCCCGCCCCGGTCCACCAGTACCGCCAGCCACACCCGGCGCGGCCGGCCGAAGTCCACCAGCTCGTCCAGCGCGGCCCGCACGGTGCGGCCGGTGTAGAGGACGTCGTCCACCAGCACGATGGTCCGCCCCTGCACCGGGAAGGGGATGTCGGTCGGCCCCAACACCGGGGCGCGCCCGCGCTCGGCCAGGTCGTCGCGGTACAGCGCGATGTCCAGGGTGCCCAGCGGCGGGGGGGTGCCGACGGCACGGCCGATCTCCGCCCGCAGCCGCTCGGCGAGGTGCACCCCGCCCCGGCGGATCCCCACCACCGCCAGGCTCCCGGCGTCGCGGCCGGCCCGCTCCACGATCTCGCGGGCCATGCGCCCCACGGCGCGCCCGATGGCATCGGCGTTCATGGCGGGGCGGTCTCCCATCAGCGCGGCGAGCCCCAGTCCGGCCTGCTGATGTCGAAGGTCTGGTCGATCTCGAAGGTGACCTGCGCCTCGCGGTCGATGAGCGGGTAGCGCACCGGCCGCGTGTACTCGAAGGCGATGCGCAGGCTGGGTGGATCCTTGCTGCGCTCCCACACCACCTGCTCCGGCTGCACGTTCACGGCCGGCATCCAGGCCGGGCGACCGTACTCGTCCAGGTAGTCGATCTTGTCGAGCGAGGCCAGTCGCTTGGTCATGAAGATGCGCTGCCCGGCGTCGTCGGGATTCTTGACCGCCTGGTTGGCGAAGTCGCGCACCATCTGCTTCACCTCGTAATGCACCAGGTAGATCGGCCCCCAGACCCAGAGCAGGTAGCCGGCGGCCGCCAGCACGAGGAGCAGCAGCACCGTCACCCAGGAGACGCCGCGCTCGTCGCGCCATCCGGGAGGAACGGACCGTGCCGGGGTCATGGGCGACAGCGTTGTAACGCTACTCGATCCGTTTGAAAAGCCGTTCCGGGCGCAGCCCCGACCGGGCGAAGGGGAACCGACCGCCGCGCCCCCAGCTCCACCACACCAGCGAGGCCCGCCCCTTCACCAGCCCCAGCGGCACCTGCCAGCCCCCGTCGTCCCGGCTGTCGGCGGAGCGGTCGCGGTTGTCCCCCATGACGAAGACGTGGCCCGGGGCCACCACCTCGAAGGGACCCTGGTGCCCGGCCGGCCGGGTCCGGCGGCAGGCCAGCACCAGGTGGCTCGCCTCGCCGAGCGCCGCGGCGGCGGCCCAGCGCGCCTTGGGGTCGCCCCGGGCGTCGTCCTGCAGGGGCGGCAGCGGGCCGCGCGCCAGCCGCTCGCGGAAGCGGAGGCAGCGGTCGCGCCACCACTCCCCGGTCGACACGTTCCGCTCCTCGTAGGCGTACTCCCCCTCGGGCTCGCGCGGCTGCGGCACGCCGTTGATGGCCAGCGCCCCGTCGCGGACCTCCACCACGTCGCCGGGGATCCCCACCACCCGCTTGACGAGGTCCTGGCCCGGATCGCGCGGGCTCTCGAAGACCACCACGTCGCCCCGGCGCGGCGGGTCGAGCGAGAAGAGCCGGTGCTGCGTGAAGGGCAGGCGCGGGCCGTAGGCCAGCTTGTTCAGCAGGATGTGGTCCCCGGCGCGCAGGGTGGGCTCCATGGAGCTGGAGGGGATGCGGAAGGGCTCGGCCAGGAAGGCGCGCAGGAAGAGGGTGGCCGCCACCGCCATGGCCACCACCTCCAGGTACTCGCGCAGGACGCCCTGGCGCGCCAGGCCGAGGTGCCGCTCCCACATCCCGTCCAGCCGGACCAGCGCCTGCCCGAGCCGCTCGCGGTCCTCGCCCTCGGCGGCCGCCTCCACCTCGGAGAGGGCGCCCTCCACCTCCCGGACCACCTCCGCCTTCAGGCGGGCCCGGTGGCGCCGCAGCACCGAGCGCGTGTCGCGGGCGAAGCGCAGCGCCTGGCGGCGGGCGCGGGCCAGCCTGTCCGTCGAGCCGGGCACGGCGCCTAGTGCCGCGACCGGAGCATTCTGCTCCGGGCGGCACTAGCCTCCTCTGCAAGGGGGCGTGCCGCCCCCCTCCGTCGGTAGAGCCGCCGGAGCTTCCCCCCTGCTGCGGCCGGACTCCCGGCCGGGGCCGCTTCGCGGCCTGATGACGGATCATCTTGCATGGGGAGCGGCACTAGTCCTCGACGCGCAGCACGGCCAGGAAGGCCTCCTGCGGGATCTCCACCGACCCCACCTGCTTCATGCGCCGCTTGCCCTCCTTCTGGCGCTCCAGCAGCTTCCGCTTGCGCGTGATGTCCCCCCCGTAGCACTTGGCCAGCACGTTCTTGCGGTAAGCCTTGACGGTCTCGCGGGCGATCACCTTGGCACCGATGGCGGCCTGGATGGCCACCTCGAACATCTGCTTGGGGATCACCTCGCGCAGCTTCTGGCACAGGTCGCGGCCGCGCTGGTAGGCCCGCTCGCGGTGCACGATCACCGAGAGGGCGTCAACCGGCTCGCCGTTGATGAGGATGTCCAGCTTGACCAGGTCCGCCTCCTGGTAGCCCTTGAGCTCGTAGTCCAGGCTGGCGTAGCCGCGCGAGACGGTCTTCAGCTTGTCGAAGAAGTCAAAGACCACCTCGGCCAGCGGCAGGTCGTAGCTCACCTGGACCCGGCGCGTCCCCAGGTACTTCATGTCCCGCTGCACGCCGCGCCGGTCCTGGCACAGCTTCAAGATGGCCCCCACATCCTCGGTGCGGCCGTGGATGTGGCAGGTGAGGATGGGCTCCTCCAGGGCGGCGATCCGCTGCGGCGGCGGCAGCCGGGCCGGGTTGTCGATCTCCTGGACCGCCCCGGTGGTGTCGGTGACCCGGTACACCACCGAGGGGGCGGTGGTGATGAGGTGCAGGTCGTACTCCCGCTCCAGCCGCTCCTGCACGATCTCCATGTGGAGCAGCCCCAGGTAGCCGCACCGGAAGCCGAAGCCCAGCGCCTGCGAGGTCTCCGGCTCGAAGGTGAAGGCCGAGTCGTTGAGGCGCAGCTTCACCAGCGCGTCGCGCAGCCGGTCGTAGTCCTGCGCCTCCACCGGGAAGACGCCGCTGAACACCATGGGCTTCACCACCTTGAAGCCCGGGAAGGGCTCGGCGGTGGGGCGGCCGGCCTCGGTGAGGGTGTCGCCCACCTTGGCGTCCTGAACCTCCTTGACGTTGGCGACCACCACGCCCACCTCGCCGGCCATGAGCGACTCCACCGGCCGCGACCAGGGCGAGAACACCGCCAGCTCCTGCACCTCGTACTCCTTGCGCGTCGACCAGAGCATGATCCGCTGGCGGGGGCGCAGGGTCCCCTCGAAGACCCGCACCAGCATGACCACGCCGCGGTAGGAGTCGTACCAGGAGTCGAAGATGATGGCCCGCAGCGGCGCCTGCGGATCGCCCCGGGGCGGCGGGACCTTCCTCACCACCGCCTCCAGGATCTCCTGGACGCCGCGCCCCTCCTTGGCGCTGGCGGGGATGGCCTCCGAGGCGTCGAGGCCGATGACCTCCTCGATCTCGCGCCGCACCCCCGGGACGTCGGCCTGCGGCAGGTCGATCTTGTTGATGACCGGGATGACCTCCAAGTCATGGTCCAGCGCCTGGTAGACGTTGGCCAGCGTCTGCGCCTCCACTCCCTGGCTGGCGTCGACCACCAGGAGCGCCCCCTCGCAGGCGGCCAGCGACCGCGACACCTCGTAGGCGAAGTCGACGTGGCCGGGGGTGTCGATGAGGTTCAGCTGGTACTCCCGTCCGTCGCCGGCCCGCCAGCGCATGCGCACCGTCTGCGCCTTGATGGTGATGCCGCGCTCGCGCTCCAGCTCCATGCTGTCGAGGAACTGGTCGCGCCGCTCGCGGTCGCTGACGGTCCCGGTGGCCTCCAGCAGGCGGTCGGCCAGCGTGGACTTGCCGTGGTCGATGTGCGCGATGATGGAGAAGTTGCGGATGTGCGCGTTCTGGGCGGGCATCTCGGGGGG
>DASRTO010000279.1:0-10869 GCA_035655915.1 Anaeromyxobacteraceae bacterium | reverse complement strand
GGCGGGCGGGGATGAGCCCGCGCCCTGCGGCCCTCGGGAAACGAAGGGAGCCGCCCCTCGCGGAGCGGCTCCCGGTGAAGCCGTGGCTGCGGGTCGGGGGCTAGTCCTCGGCGCCCTTGCGGCCGCCTTCCCTGGCCCACTTCTCCAGCATGTCGGTGGTGACCGACTTGGGGCGCTCGATGGCGTAGCCCAGGGCCCGGTCCCACACCAGGTTCGACAGCACGCCCAGGGCGCGGCCGACGCCGAAGAGGACCGTGTAGAAGTCCCACTCGCGGACGCCGTAGTGCCACTGGATGACGCCCGAGTGCGCGTCGACGTTGGGCCAGGGGTTCTTGGTCTTGCCGTGCTCGGTGAGCACGCCCGGGGCCACCTTGAAGATCATCTTCACCATCTGGAAGTACGGGTCGTCCGGCATGTGCTTGTCGGCGTACTCCATCTGGGCGGTGAAGCGCGGGTCGGTCTTGCGGAGCACCGCGTGACCGTAGCCCGGGATCACCTGGCCGCCCTTCAGGGTGTCCCAGAGGAACTTCTTCATCTCCTCCTGGTCGGGCACCTTGCCGCCGATCTTCTTGAACGTCTGCTGGATCCAGCCCAGCACCTCCTGGTTGGCGAGGCCGTGCAGCGGGCCGGCCAGGCCGCCCATGGCGGCCGAGTAGGCGTAGTAGCAGTCGGACAAGGCCGAGGCCACGAGGTGGCCGGTGTGGGCCGAGACGTTGCCGGATTCGTGGTCGGAGTGGAGGATGAAGTACAGCCGGGCCACGTCGTCGTAGGGCTTGGCCACGCCCATCATGCGGGCGAAGTTGCCGCCCAGGTCGAGGTTCGGGTCGGCCGGGATGAGGGTGTCGCCCTTGTACTTCATCCGGTAGATGCTGGCCGCGAGGGCGGGGAGCTTCGCCATGAGGTTCATGGCGTCCTCGTACATCGGGTCCCACATCTCCATCTTCTTGAGGTTGCCCTCGCCGTAGCGCTTGGCGAAGACCGATTCGCGCTGCATGGCGAGGATGCCCGCCGCGAACATGGTCATGGGGTGGGTGTCGCGCGGCATGGCGCGCAGCACGTCGAAGACGTACTGCGGAACCTGCGACCGGGCCTTGAACTCGTCGACGACCTCCTTCACCTCCCCCGCGCTCGGGATGTCGCCGGTGAGGAGGAAGTAGAAGTGACCCTCGACGAAGGGGTACTCGGAACCCGGACCCTTGGGCAGCGCCGCCAGGGTCTCGGGGATGGTCTTGCCGCGGAAACGGATGCCCTCGAAGGGATCGAGGTACGAGATGTCGGTGACCAGGCTGCGGACGTCGCGTGCGCCGCCGATGCACTGGCCGATGTTCACCTTGTCGATGACGACGTTCCCGAACTCCTTGGTGAGCTTGATGGTCCGGGGACGGAACGCCTCGATCTTGGCGAGGAGCTTCGCCTTGAGGTTGCTCGTCTGCGCCATGAGTCGACTCCTGACTTCTGACTTCGGGAAAGTGAGGTGGAACAGCGGGGCCGTGGAAGATCGGCGCATGGTGGCACGGGTGGCAGGAAGGCGCCACGAAAATCGGAACGCAACCGTCCGTGGAGACGCGAAATTTTGATGATCATCAATCTCGGCAGCCGCAAATTCTTCGGCGCAAGTTTGCGGGCCTTACCGAGGCCATGGCGGATCTGACCGGCGCAAGGCCAGGCGCGATGAGGGCCCGGACGAGCCCGCCCTCATGGCGGTGCCCGGTTGCCATAACCCCGTAGGGCGGGGACTCGTCCCCCGCCGGCGGCGCAGCCGCCGGATCCACGCGTGCGGCCACGGCCATCAGTCCCGCCGCCGGGCCTGGCCCAACGCCAGCGCGCCGCCCACCGCCAGGACCAGCATGGCGCAGGCGCCGCTGAAGAGGAGGTTGGCCGACGCCTCGCGGGTGCCCACCGAGAGGATCTCGACGCGGGTGGCGAGGTCGGCGGCCGACGTGGACTGGACGGCGCGGTCCACCTTGCGCTGCCCGGTGCCGACCCCGAGCTGACCGGAGGCGAGGACGGCGGCGGCGAAGGCGGCCGCCACCGAGCCGGCGCGGCCGGAGCGCCGCCCCACCGTGAAGGTGGCGGCGAGGCCCGCCAGGCAGAGGACCAGGGAAAGCCAGGCCCCGTAGCCGGACTCGTGCATGAGCTGGAACATGGGTCCTCCTCGGGAGGTCAGGGTCGGGGCGGGGGGTCGGGAAGCCGTAGCGCGCGCCGCCCCGCGGCGACGGCGCCGTGGAGCAGCACCGACAGGGTGGAGAGGGCGAGCCCGGTGACGGCGCAGGAGAGCGACTCGCGCAGCCCGGCCGACACGGCCTCCCGCGGGATGAGCCCGTCGCCCGCCCGGGCCAGCACCAGGTACCCGTTCAGGGCCGTGCCCCCGAGCCCGGCCAGGGCGGTGGCGGCGGCCAGGTAGAGCGGCGTGGCCGTGTGGCCGGCCAGGGAGGCGGGCGCGTGGTCCCGGAGCACGAACCAGCGGAAGGCCCGCGTGAGGTCGAGCAGCAGGGCGAGGCCGCCCAGGGCCAGCACCAGCACCGTGGAGGCGCCGCCCTCGCGCAGGAAGAGCACCAAGGGAACCTCCGAGGCGAGGAGGGACATCACGACGGCGAAGGGGACGAGGAGCGCCGCCGGCTCGGCCAGGGCGCGGGCGGCGCGCGGCAGGCGCTCCAGGGCGCGGCGCACGGCCGGGCGGTGCACCTCGGAGAGCGCCCGCAGCGCCGGGCCGTCGGGGGCCACCTCCCGCAGCGCCTCGGCCCTGGCCTCGGCCTCGGCGAGGCCCCGGGCCCGCGAGGCGGCGTAGGCGGCCTCCAGGTCGGCGGCGATCTCGTCGAGAAGATCTGCCCGCTCCGGGTAGGGGAGGTCCAGTTCGCGCTCGAATCGCGCCAACGCTTCCCGAAAGGGAGGGGCCGCCGGCGCTCCGCCGCCGGCCGCGATCGCGCCCTG
The DNA here is from genome assembly GCA_035655915.1 of Anaeromyxobacteraceae bacterium. GTDB lineage: Bacteria > Myxococcota > Myxococcia > Myxococcales > Anaeromyxobacteraceae > DASTPH01. Next base: position 7,938 of record DASRTO010000279.1, on the reverse strand, counting down.
GCGAGCGGGCGTCACCGTCAGGCCTCCCCAAGGAGCCTCGAGAGCGCGCCGGCGAAGGCGAGGTAGCGGGCCTTCTCGGCGGAGAGGGCCGCCTCGCCTGGGCGCGTAAGGGCGTAGACCTTCTTGCGCTTGGCGGGGCCGATCTCCTGCCAGGCCCCGGCGACTAGGCCTTCCTTCTCGAGGCGGTGGAGGATGGGGTAGAGCGCCCCGAAGGAGAGGCCGAAGACGCCGCCACTGCTCTCCTTCAGGTGAGACGCGATCTCGTAGCCGTGCTTCGGCCCATCGCGCAGGGCGAGGAGGACCAGGAAGGCACCACGTGGGGACTGTGGCTCCTGCATCTGATATATCTGTAACAGATATATCGACCCTCTGCCAACAGGTAGGAGCAGGACCCGAAAGAGGAGCCACCGCGCCTCGCGGCGGGTGGCTCCGGCCCTTTCGGGCGCTGCGCCGTTCCCCGGCCGAGCCCGGGAACGGCTACTTTTCCCAGACGATGGCGGCGGCGACCTGGGCGGCGATAGCGCTGGCCGCGAGCGGCTTCTGGGGCGGCGGCTGCGCCACCGGGGCCTCCGCAGCCGCGAGGGACCCCTCGGGAACTACAGCCTCCCTGGCCTTGCGGGGACGCTCCGCCGCCGGGCCGGAGCGGCAGGGGCGGCACCACGGCTGGTTGCGGATGGCGCCGTCGGCCATGCGCCTCAGGCCGAACTGCCCGAGCGGCTTCACCTTGTGGCACTTCAGGCATATGAGGGTGATGAACACCTCGTTGCCGTTGGCGTCGTAGACCGAGTAGCGGCGCCGGCGCGGCCTCTCGGGCGCGCCGGGGAGGCGCGTCGGGCGCGCCCGGGGCTCGCTCCCGACCTCGCCGTTCGCGATGGCCGGCGCCACCATCACCTTCACTGCCATCCCTGGGACCTCCTCGGAAGGAGCCCGCGGCCGGGAAGCGCGGGCGGCACCATGCGCGGCGACGCTAGCCCAGGGGTCTGACAGTTGCGGCCGTCAGAAGACCATCGCCATCCCGGCCACCAGCAGATCGTCCCCCACCTCGCGCGCCGAGGCGCCCAGATCCCCGCGCCGCACCCGCCGGTCCCAGCGCGCCAGCACCTCGACGCCGGAGCCGCCCAGCCGGACCGTGGCGAGCGCTCCGGCCTCGAGCCGGGCATCGGAGATCTCCACCCGCGTGCCGGGGACGGGAATCCCCTCCAGCCCCTGGAAGGCCCAGACGCGGTCGTAGCCGACGCCGCCGCTCAGGCCGGCCGGCCCCAGGTCCACACCCAGCTCCACGCCCACGGCGAATCCGCCCGAGTGGTAGTACCCCTGGCGCGACATCACCTCGGGCACGACCACGCCCGGGGGGAGCGCCGCCGTGCCGTCGAAGGCCAGCGGGCGCACCCCGCCGAAGGTGAGGGCGGCGCGGGCCCGCGCGCGCAGGGCGAGGGACCCGGCGAAGGCCCGGTAGTCCAGCTCCGCGCCCGGCACCTGGAGCAGGATCATCTGGTCGCCCCGCACCGCGGCCGGCAGCTGCTCCTGGTGGTACTGGTAGTCGAAGGAGGCGGTGGTCCCGAGGAACAGGTCGGAGCCGCGCCGGTCGACGCCTTCCCCCAGGATGTCCCGGTGGTAGAGGCCCCACAGCGAGACGCCGGAGCGGAAGCGCGCGTCCAGGAGGCCGCCGCCGCCGTAGGTGAGGGACAGCCCGAGCCGCGACATCTCGGCGTCGCCCAGGGACGAGGTCCCACGGCCAGGGGCGCCGTAGCCCGCCAGCCGGAAGATCCCGGTGACCAGGGAGGCCTGGAAGGCGAGGCGCGGCTCGCCGCTCCCCTGCCACAGCGGGCCCACGCCGGTGAAGGCCCGGAACTCGTGCCAGCCCGGGTCCGGGAGCTGCGCCGGCCGGGCACCGTCGATGAGGTCGTGGACCTTCTTGGGGAAGGCCAGCCAGGCCAGGGCCCCGCCCGTCCCGCTGCGCTCGACGAAGGCCGAGAGCTGGGTGATGGGCTCGCCGATGGCGATCCCGCCGAGGCTGGTGGTCACCATGTCGTTGATCGAGACCGGCTCGTGGTACTCGGCCAGCTCCCAGACCAGCGAGGAGGCCGTGGTCCACAGCCAGGACTCGAGGACCGAGAGGCGGTTGCCGCGGGCGGTCAGGTGGTAGAGCATGCCCGCCAGCGGGTGGCCGTAGTAGTTGTGGCGAATGTCGTCGGCTTCGAAGAGCCACGTGTACTGCTTGAAGAGCAGCTTGTCCCAGGGCGTCATGGGATCGGGCAGCCCCGGGATCGACGGCTTGGGGTCCACCACCAGGTAGCCGGCGAAGCTGATGGCCTGGAAGGTCAGCAGCTCCAGGCCGGCCCGGAGGCGGTACGGGCCGGGCTGGGGATCCCGATAGGCGAAGGTGGGGATGGGCTCGAGCGGGGGGCGGGCCCCGCCGGCCGCCTCCTCGGCCCGGCCCGGGCCCGCCGGCAGCGCCAACGCCAGCGCCAGGCAGCAGCCGGCCCGCCCGCGCCACCGGCTCCGCCGCGACCCGATCACCGCCCGTCCCTCCCCCGCCGCCATCGGCCCACCCCGCGCCCGCGGTCAGCGCAGCCCGACCACCCGGCCGTCGGCGTCGACGTCGATGGCCTCCGCCTGCGGCGTGCGGGGCAGGCCCGGCATGAGCTGCATCTCGCCGCTGACGGCGGTGACGAAGCCGGCGCCGGCGTGCAGCCGGACGCTGCGCACCGGGAGCCGGAAGCCGCGCGGGTTCGGGCCGAGCAGCGGGTCGTGGGAGAAGGAGTACTGGGTCTTGGCCATGCACACCGGCAGCCGCCCGAAGCCCAGCTTCTCCAGCTCGGCGATCTGGGCGACGGCCTCGCGGGTGAGCTCCACCCCGTCGGCGCCGTAGATGCGGCGCGCCACCGCCTCCATCTTTCCGGAGAGCGGCATCTCGTCCGGGTAGAGCAGGCCCGGCGGGGGCGGGTCGCCCCGGGCCGCCTCCACCACCGCTCGCGCCAGGTCCAGGGCCCCGGCGCCCCCGTCCGCGAAGTGGGTGGCCCGCACCGCCGCCCGCGCCCCGGCGGCGAGCGCCTCCTCGCGCACCGCCTCGATCTCCGGCACGGTGTCGGTGGGGTGGACGTTCACCGCCACCACCACCGGCAGGCCGAGGGTCCGGACGTTCCGCACCTGGGCCCGGAGGTTGTCGCAGCCCCGGCGCACCGCCTCCACGTCCGGCGCCGCCAGGGCCGGCTCCACCACCTTGCCCCCCTCGCCGCGCCCCACCCCGCCGTGGAGCTTCAGGGTCCGCACCGTGGCCACCAGCACCGCCGCCGAGAGCCTGAGCCCGCTCTGGCGGCACTTGATGTCCACGAACTTCTCGGCCCCGAGGTCGGCGCCGAACCCGGCCTCGGTGACCACCCAGTCGGCCAGCGAGAGCGCCAGCCGGTCGGCCGCCACCGAGCTCGTGCCCTGGGCGATGTTGCCGTAGGGGCCGGCGTGCACCAGCGCCGGCGAGCCCTCCAGGGTCTGCATGAGGTTGGGCTTCACCGCCTCGGCGAGCAGCACCGCCATGGCCCCGGCGGCGCGCACCTCCTCCAGCACCACCGGCCGGCCGTCGCGGCGCCGCGCGAAGACGATGCGCCCCAGCCGCCGCCGCAGGTCGAGGAGGTCCTCCGCCAGGCAGAGCACCGCCATCACCTCGGAGGCGGCGGTGATGACCCACTCGGTCTCGCGCACCGGCCCGTTGGCGCGGCCGCCCAGCCCCACCACCGCGTCGCGCAGCACCCGGTCGTTCACGTCGAGCACCCGCGGCCAGGAGATGGAGCCCGGCTCCAGGCCCAGGGCGTTGCCGTGGTTGAGGTGGTTGTCGACCATGGCCGCCGCCAGGTTGTGGGCGGCGGCCACGGCGTGGAAGTCGCCGGTGAGGTGGAGGTTGAAGACCTCCATGGGGACCACCTGGGCCCGCCCCCCGCCGTTGCCGCCGCCCTTGATGCCGAAGACCGGCCCCAGCGACGGCTGGCGCACCGTCAGCGCCGATCGCCGGCCCAGCCGCCGCAGGGCGTCGGTGAGGCCCACCGCGGTGGTGGTCTTGCCCTCGCCGAACGGGGTGGGGGTGATGGCGGTGACCAGCACCAGCCGGCCCGGCGCCCGCCCGGCGAGCCGCCCCCGGGCGGACGGCGCCACCTTGGCGGCATGGCGGCCGTAGGGCTCGACCTCGTCGGAGAGGAGGCCCAGCTCCCCGGCCACCTCGGCGATGGGGCGCAGCGCGGCGGCCTGCGCGATCTCCAGCGACGTCGACACGGCGCGAAGCCTAGCCGGTCCCGGGCGCGGGCGGTCCACCTTTTTTCCCGGTGGCGCGCCGCCCCCGGCTCCGCGACAATGTGGCCCGCGGGACGGGCGCGGTGCCGCCCGGGCGAGGAGCCGTGATCCGCCTCTTCGACTGGCTGGAGCAGGCCTGGGAGAGCGCCGTGGCGCGCCGCTTCGTGACGGTGGCGCTGGTGGCTGCCTTCCTGGCGACGCTCCTGGCGGTGGAGCTGGCGCGGCACGGGCTCCTGCCCCCGGCGCTGGCCGCGGCGGCCGGGGGCAACCACTTCCACGCGGTGCAGGTGGCCTTCTACCTGCTCCTGGCCTACGAGGTGCTGGGGCTGGTCTTCGGGCTGGCGCGCTCGGTCTCCAACGCCACCGGCAAGCAACTGGAGATCTTCTCCCTCATCCTGCTCCGGCAATCGTTCGAGGCCTTCGGCCACCTGCAGGAACCGCTCCGGTGGGAGCAGGTCCGCGGCGCGGTGGCGCAGATGGCCTCCGACGGGGTCGGGGCCCTGGCCATCTTCGTCACCCTGGGCTTCTACTACCGCCTGCAGCGGCACCGCCCGGCCTCGGGGAGCGACCCGCGCGACCGGGCCACCTTCATCGCCGCCAAGAAGGTGATCGCGCTCCTCCTCCTGGCGGTGTTCCTGCTGGTGGGAGGGCGGGTGATCGTGACCCAGGCCTTCCTGGGCCGGCCCACGCGCTTCTTCGAGGAGTTCTACACGCTCCTCATCTTCGCCGACATCCTCATCGTTCTCCTGGCGGTGCGCTATAGCTCCACCTACCGGGTGGTCTTCCGCAACTCCGGCCTGGCGGTCTCCACGGTGCTCTTGCGCCTGGCGCTCTCGGCGCCGGTGCCGGTGAACGCCGTCCTGGGCGTCGTGGCCGCCCTCTTCGCCACCGGCCTCACCCTGGCCTACAACGCCTTCGGCATCCCGCCTGGCGAGAAGCCGTCGCCGCCGCCCGGCGTGGCGCAGCCGCCGTAGGGCGGGTCCTTCGCACCCCGAAAGGGGAGCGCGGGCGGGCTCCGGTGCCGCTCCCGGCCCCGCCGCGCCGTGCTCATCATGTCCAGCGAGGGGCGGAGGTGACCGGGATGCCGGACGGCAACAAGCTGCGGCGCCTCACCTGGTGGGCCATCCTGGGCCTGTGGCTGGTGGTGATGGTGTGGACCAGCGTCGGCACCGGGCCGCGCCCCCAGACCTTCTCCTACAGCGACTTCAAGGCGGCGGTGGCCGAGGGCAAGGTGGCCGAGGTCACCGTCTCCCCGGGGGAGGTGCGCGGGCGCATGAAGCCCGAGGCGGGGGAGGCGCAGGGGCGGTCCTTCGAGGCGGTGCGGGTGGAGGACCCGGACCTGGTGCGGGAGCTGGAGAAGGCCAAGGTCCGCATCAGCGGGGCCCAGGACCGCACCCCCTGGTGGTCGGCCCTGCTGTGGCTCGTGCCGGCGGCGGCCATGGCGGCGGTGCTCATCTTCTCGATGCGCCGCGCCGGCCAGGCCGGCCAGGGGTTCATGACCGTGGGGCGCTCCAAGGCCAAGGTCTACGTCGAGACCGACGTCAAGGTGACCTTCCAGGACGTGGCCGGCGTGGACGAGGCCAAGGAGGAGCTGCAGGAGGTCATCGAGTTCCTCAAGACCCCGGAGCGCTTCCGCCGCCTGGGCGGCCGCATCCCCAAGGGCGTGCTGCTGGTCGGGCCCCCCGGCACCGGCAAGACCCTGCTGGCGCGGGCGGTGGCCGGCGAGGCTGGCGTCCCCTTCTTCTCCATCAGCGGCTCCGAGTTCGTGGAGATGTTCGTGGGGGTGGGGGCGGCCCGGGTGCGCGACCTCTTCACCCAGGCCAAGGGGCGGGCCCCCTGCATCATCTTCATCGACGAGCTGGACGCCCTGGGCAAGATGCGCGGGGTGGGGCCCATGGCCCACGAGGAGCGGGAGCAGACCCTGAACCAGCTGCTGGTGGAGATGGACGGCTTCGACCCGCGGGTGGGCGTCATCATCATGGCGGCCACCAACCGGCCGGAGATCCTCGACCCGGCGCTGCTCCGGGCCGGCCGCTTCGACCGGCACGTGCTGGTGGACCGCCCCGACAAGGTAGGGCGCCTGGCCATCCTCAAGGTCCACGCCCGGGAGGTGAAGCTGGCCCGCGAGGCGGACCTGGAGGTCATCGCCTCCCTCACCGCCGGGCTGGTGGGCGCCGACCTCGCCAACATCGTCAACGAGGCGGCGCTCCTGGCGGTGCGGCGCGACCGGGAGCAGGTGGAGCTCGCCGACTTGCAGGAGGCGGTGGAGCGCATCGTGGCCGGCCTGGAGAAGCGCAACCGGGTGCTGAACCGCGCCGAGAAGGAGCGGGTGGCCCACCACGAGATCGGCCACGCCCTGGTGGCCATGGCGCTGCCGGGCCAGGACCAGGTGCAGAAGATCTCCATCATCCCCCGCGGCATCGCCGCCCTGGGCTACACGCTGCAGCTCCCCACCGAGGATCGCTTTCTCATGACCGAGGCGGAGCTGGAGTCGAAGATCGCGGTGCTGCTGGGTGGGCGCTCGGCGGAGGAAATCGTCTACGGCGACGTCTCCACCGGGGCCCAGGACGACCTGCTCAAGGCCACCGACATCGCCCGCAGCATGGTCCGCTCCTACGGGATGAGCCAGAAGCTCGGGCCGCTCTCCTTCGAGCGCGACGGCCGGCCGCTCTTCCTGCGCACCGCCGAGCCGCCCTCCCGCCCGGACGTCTCCGAGGAGGTGCTGCGCCAGATCGACCAGGAGGTGCGGCGGATCGTGGAGACCCAGCACGCGCTGGCGCGCCGCCTCCTCACCGAGCGCGAGGAGCTGCTCCGCGCAGCGGCGGCGGAGCTGCTCCAGCGCGAGACCCTCTCGGGGGAGGAGCTCTCGGCGCTGGCCGGGCGGTACCTCCCGGCGCGGCCGGAGCGAGGCCAGGCCGAGCCGCAGCACCACTGACCGTCAGAAGGCCTTGAGGCCCCTGAGGACCTGGATGATCCCCACCAGCACCACGATGGTCGCGGCGGAGACCGCCGCCTTGACGTGGACGCGCAGGTAGGCGAGGACGCCGGCCGCGAGGAGCACCGCTGCCAGCACCAGGCTGATGGGGAAGTTGGAGACGGAGAGGTGCAGCACCCCGTAGGCGATGAGCACCTCCAGGCCGGCGGCCGCGGTGGCGAAGACGGCAGGAAGGCGCGCCGCGGAGCCGAGCAGCAGGAAGCCCGAGGCGACGAGCGCAGCCAGGGCCAGGGCGTTGGCGACGTTGTTCATGGGCTTCACCTCCGGGAGATGGGATACCCGGAGTCGCCGCCGGCGCGCCAGCGAAAAGGGGCGCCCGGGAAGGGTCAGGTCAGCCGGCGATCTGGCGCAGCACGTAGGGGAGGATGCCACCGGCGCGCACGTGCTCCACCTCCACCGGGGTGTCCACACGCAGCGTCACCGGTAGCTCCTCGGCGCGGCCGTCGCGGCGGTGGATCACCAGCCGGGCCGGCTGGCGGGGCTTCGGCTTCGCGATCCCCAGGAGGTCGAAGGTCTCGCTCCCGTCGAGCCCCAGCGTCTGGGCGGAGACCCCCTCCGGCAGCTGGACCGGCAGGACGCCCATGCCCACCAGGTTGGCACGGTGGATGCGCTCGAAGGAGCGGGCCACCACCGCCCGCACCCCGAGGAGCGCCGTCCCCTTG
>DASRTO010000278.1:0-2996 GCA_035655915.1 Anaeromyxobacteraceae bacterium | reverse complement strand
CCGGATCCGCGCCGGCGGCGCCTGGGACCTGCTAGATTCCACCCCCTGGAACGCCCGTGCCGAGGTTCGCCGCCAACCTCTCGATGCTGTTCGCCGAGGTCGAGTTCCTCGACCGCTTCGAGGCGGCCGCCCGCGCCGGGTTCGGGGCCGTGGAGGTGCAGTTCCCCTACGACTGGCCGGCCGAGGCCGTCGCGGAACGGCTGCGGCGCCACGGGCTGGAGCTGGTGCTCCTGAACCTCCCGGCCGGCGACTGGGCCGGCGGGGAGCGCGGCATCGCCTGCCACCCCGGGCGCGAGGGCGAGTTCCGGGAGGGCGTGGAGCGCGCCGTCCGCTACGCCGCGGCCCTCGGCGCCCGGCAGGCGAACTGCCTGGCCGGCATCGCGCCGGCCGGCGTCGCCGCCGGGGTGGCGCGCCGCACCTTCGTCTCGAACCTCCGCCTCGCGGCCGCCCGCCTGCGCGAGTCCGGCCTGCGCCTCAACGTGGAGGCCGTGAACACCCGCGACGTGCCGGGGTTCTGGCTCCACGGCACCGCCCAGGCGGCGGGGATCCTGGACGAGGTGGGCGCGGAGAACCTCTTCCTGCAGCTGGACGCCTACCACGCCCGGGCCATGGGCGAGGACCTGGGCGCCGTCCTGGAGCGGTTCCTGCCGCGCATCGGCCACGTACAGATCGCCGACCATCCGGGCCGTCACGAGCCCGGGACCGGCGAGACCGACTTCGCCGCCTTCCTGGGGACGCTCGACCGCCTCGGCTACCGCGGCTGGGTGGGCTGCGAGTACCGTCCCCTCGGGCGCACCGAGGAGGGGCTGTCGTGGCTTCACCGGTGGAGGGATCGGCCGGACGACTAGGGCCGGGCTGAACGCGCGGGGCGGCGCCGGGAGCCGCCAGGGGAGACTCGCATGGACGTCGGCTTCGTCGGACTCGGCATCATGGGGCAGCCCATGGCGGGGCACCTCCTCGAGGGCCGCCACGCCCTCCACCTCTTCTCGCGCAGCGGCGTGCCCAGGGGGCTCCTCGACGCCGGGGGGCGCGCCTGCCAGAGCAGCCGGGAGGTGGCCGAGCGTTCGCAGGTCATCATCACCATGCTTCCCGACACGCCCGACGTGGAGAAGGTCCTCTTCGGGCCGCTGGGGGTGGCCGAGGGGCTCGAGCCGGGCAAGCTGGTGGTGGACATGAGCTCCATCTCGCCCATCGAGACCAAGCGCTTCGCCGAGCGCATCCAGGCCCTGGGCTGCGAGTACCTCGACGCCCCCGTCTCCGGCGGCCAGGTGGGCGCCCGCAACGCCACCCTCACCATCATGGTGGGCGGAAGCGAGGCGGCCTTCGAGCGGGCCCGCCCGCTCTTCGACCTCATGGGGAAGAACGTCACCCGGGTGGGCGGGAACGGCGACGGCCAGACCTGCAAGGTGGCCAACCAGATCGTGGTGGCCTTGAACATCGAGGCGGTGGCCGAGGCGCTGCTCTTCGCCTCCAAGGCCGGGGCCGATCCGGCCAAGGTGCGGCAGGCCCTGCTGGGAGGGTTCGCCTCGTCGCGCGTGCTCGAAGTCCACGGCGAGCGGATGCTGAAGCGGACCTTCGACCCGGGGTTCCGCATCGAGCTGCACCAGAAGGACCTGGGCCTGGCCCTGGCCGGAGCCCGCGCCCTGGGCCTCTCGCTCCCCAACACGGCCACCGCCCAGGAGCTGTTCAACGCCTGCGCCGCCGCCGGCGGGGCCAAGTGGGACCACTCGGCGATGGTGAGGGCGCTGGAGCGGCTCGCCGTCCACGAGCTGAAGCCGGCGTGAAGGCAGGGCGGGGGACGGCCGGGCCCCGCCGCGCGGCGCAGGTCCCGAGAGGGGAGTGGTCGCCCGCCGGGAGCGGACCTACCTGCGTCATGGGAGCCCTTCCTCCCAAGGAGTGCGCCATGCCCGTGCCCTACCTCGGCGCCGCGCCTCTTTCGAGCGCCACGCTCCCCGTATGGGCCGGACCAACGGAGCGCCTGCGGTTCCTTCTCGGCTACGCCATCCTCGCTCCCTCCAAGCTCAACGCGCAGCCCTGGGCATTCGAGATCGAGGGGGAAGAGGTGCGTCTCTACGGCGACTTCCGCAGGGCGCTGCACGCCTCGGACCCCTGCGACCGGGAGCTGGGGATCGCCTGCGGGGCGGCCCTCCAGAACCTCCGCGTGGCGGCACACCATTTCGGCTACGCCACCTCCGTCGAGGCCGTGGCCGCGGGGCGGCGCGACGGCCTGCTGGCGCGGTTGAGGCTGGAGGAGCGGCGGGCCCCGACCGAGGAGGACGAGCTCCTGTTCCCGGCCATTCCGCGGCGTCGCACCAACCGGCTGCCGCTCGACAGCCGCGAGCCGCCGCCCGGCTTGGTGGCCGAGCTGGCCCGGGGGGCGACCCTGGAAGGGGCTGTTCTCCGCCCGGTGGAGGAGAAGGAGCGGCGGGCCGTGGCCGAGCTGGTGGCGGAGGGGGACCGCCTCCAGTGGGCCGACGGGCGCTACCGCGCCGAGGTGGCGACCTGGACCCGTTCCAACGTCTCGCGGCGCCGGGACGGAGTGCCCGGGTTCGCCCACGGGATGGGCAACACCGCCTCCGTCCTGCAACCGCTGCTGACGCGCATCGCCGACGCGGGGCCGGCCGAGGCGGAGCGGGACCGGCGCCGTGCCATCATGGCGCGGACCCTGCTGGTGCTGTGCACCCACGGGGACGACCCGCGGGAGTGGCTCGCCGCGGGGGAGGCGCTGCAGCGGGTGCTGCTGCGGGCCACCGCCTGCGGCCTGTACGCCTCCTACTTCGACTCGCCACTGGAGGTTCCGGGGCTGCGCCGCGACCTGTGCGCCACCCTGGGCGAGACGGGACGTCCCCAGGTGATGTTCCGTCTGGGCTACGGGCTGGAGGTGCCGCCCACGCCGCGCCGGCCGGTGGCGGAGGTGCTGCGCTCGGTGTCGGAGCGGGCCTCCCCGCCGGCAGCGCTGACGGTGAGGCAATAGGTGCGGTCGCCGGCGAGCCCCA
>DASRTO010000277.1:0-1729 GCA_035655915.1 Anaeromyxobacteraceae bacterium | reverse complement strand
CGGTGCCCCCGCTCCTCGAAGAAGCGCAGGAAGGCCTCGCGGATCTCGGCGGCGGTGGGGGTCTTCATGGTCCCGAGCGCTCCGGAACCGCTCTAGATAACAGAGGTTCCGGGGGAGATCCACCCGTCCCCCGGCCCGGCGGCCGGGGCGCCGTTCACGGCGGCGGAAGCTCCACCCGCCAGCCGCGCGCCTCCCGCACCATCGTCACCTGGCGCGGCGGCCGGCCCTGCTCCTCCACCCGCAGCACGGCGCGGTCGCCCTCCTGGCTCGCCACCGTTAGCTGCGCCAGCGGTCGCGCCGCCAGCGAGGCGTCGCCGAGGAGCAGCTGCCGCGCGCTGGGCGACACCACCCCCGGCGCCCGCGCCGCCGCCTGGCTGGCCAGGGCCTCGAGGCGCTTCTGGCTGTCGCGCGACAGGAGCGACCAGGCCTTGTCGGCGTCGCGATCCGCCACCGCCTTCGCCAGCGACCGGTAGGCCTCCTCCGGCCCGTGCTCGCGGGCGCAGGCGGCGAGCGAGAGGAGGAGCGCCAGCGAGGCGAGGCGGTGCATGACCGAAGGATAACGTCCGGGCCGCACCGGGTCGAGCGCGCCGCCCTCGGGAAGGCCCCGCGGACGCCCTCTCCCCCGGGAGAGGGCCCCCGGGCCGCGAGGACCGCGGAGCGTGAGGGCGGGATGCAGGCCCGGCCGCGGACTACTCCCCCGGCCGCATCAGCCTGAGCCGCCACACCGGCTGCCCGGTGGCGAGGTAGCGCTTCTCGCGTGTGGAGGGGATGTCCTCGGCATCGTGCTCGGCGAAGCGCCCGGCGCCGGCGGCGTTCAGGAACCCCAGCGGCTCGAGCCGCTCGCGGGCCTCGAAGGCGTACCGCTCCACGTCGGTGCGGAGGTCGAGCCCGCCGCCGGGGCGCAGCAGCCGGAAGAGCAGCGCCGACATGCCGTCGTCCACCAGGCGGCGGCGCTGGTGCTTCCGCTTCCACCACGGGTCGGGGAAGTGCACGTGGATGGCCCAGAGCGACCCCGGCCGGAAGAGGCGCGGGCAGAGCAGCCGCGCGTCGCCGTTCACCACCAGGAGATTTCGCAGCCGGCGGCGGGCGGCCCGGCCCGCCACGTCCTCGGCGAAGGCGCGGCGCTGCTCCACCGCCACCAGGGCCCGCTCCGGGTGGCGCTCCGCGAAGGCCAGGGCGAACCCGCCGTGGCCCGAGCCGATCTCCAGCTCCAGCCGGGCTGCTCCCTCCCCGAGGATGGCCCGCCAGTCCGGGAGCAGATCCTCCGCGATGGGGGCGTCGTCGGGCGCTGTGACGATCATGGCCTGCGGGTTCCTATCACGTTTGGGAGATAATGCCCCCGCATGCGCCGGGCCCTCGCCCTCGCCCTCCTGGCTGGCCTGGCCGTCCCCGGCTGCCGGCGGGAGGCGGCCGGCCCGCCGCCGGAGCGCTGGATCCCGGCCGAGGGATCGGCGGCGCTGGTCATCCCGGAGATGGGCCAGGCGGCGCGCCAGTTGGGGGCGGTCTACCGCACGGTGGTCTCGGTGCCGGCCGCGGCCGCGCTGGCCGACGCCTACGGCTCCCTCAAGTCCCAGCTCGGCTTCGACCCCTTCGAGCCCCGCGGCCTGGAGGAGGCCGGCCTGGATCCGGCCCGAGGGGCCGCCCTCTCCTGGTCCAAGGGGCGCCCGCCGGTGGCGGTGCTGCCGGTGGTGGACCTGGGCCGCTTCGACGGCACGGCGCGCCGGCTGGC
>DASRTO010000276.1:0-3336 GCA_035655915.1 Anaeromyxobacteraceae bacterium | reverse complement strand
AGTAGCTGGCGGCGGCGAGGGCCATCCGGCCGCGCCCCCAGCGGGGCCACGCCTGCCGGTGGCGCGCTGGACGATACGCGGGTATATACCCGCAATGGATCGAGTCGCCTGCCTCTGCGCCAACGTCCGCCGGGCGGCGCTGGCGCTCACCTCGCGCTACGACGAGGCGCTCGCCCCGCACGGCCTCAAGGTGACGCAGTTCTCCCTCCTGCGCGCCGTGGATCGGCATGGGACGCCGAACCTGACCCGGCTCTCCGACGCCACCGGCCTCGACCGCAGCACCCTGGGGCGGAACCTGCGGCTCCTGGAGGGGATGGGATTCGTCTCCCTCTCGCCGGGCGAGGACCAGCGGGACCGGGCGGTGGCGCTCACCGGCGGCGGCCGCCGGAGGCTTCGTGCCGCCGCCCGGGCCTGGGCCCGGCTGCAGGGCTCGCTGTCGGAAGCGCTCGGCGCCGACGCCGGACGGCTGGTCTCCATCACCCGGCGCGTCGCGGAGCTGGCGCGCCCCCCGGAGGGCCCATGAGCGGCGCGCGATCTGGACGTGGCTGGCGGACCCCGGCGGTGATCCTGGCCGCGGGGGCGGCCACCCTGGCCATCTCCCTCGGCATCCGCCACGCCTTCGGGCTGTTCCTCGCCCCCATGACCCGGGACCACGGCTGGACCCGCGAGGTGTTCGCCTTCGCCATGGCGCTGCAGAACCTGGCCTGGGGCGCGGCCCAGCCGTTCGCGGGCCGCCTGGCGGATCGCCACGGCGCCGGCAAGCTCGTCCTCGGCGGCTCGGCGCTCTACGCCGCCGGCCTGCTGCTCATGGCCGGGGCGCGCAGCGGCTCGGCCCTGGCCCTCTCGGCGGGCCTCCTGGTCGGGCTCGGCCTCTCGGGCACCAGCTTCCCGGTGGTGTTCGGGGCCATCGCCCGGTCGACGCCGCCGGAGCGGCGCAGCCTGGCCATGGGCGTCGCCATGTCGGTGGGCTCGCTGGGCCAGTTCGCCATGCTCCCCGGGGCGCTCTCGGCCATCGAGGCCTTCGGCTGGGCCGGCACCCTGGTCGCGCTGGCCGCCCTGGGGGTGGCCATGGCGCCCCTCTCCGCGGCGCTCTTCGAGACGCCGGCGACCGGCGCCTCGAGGCGGGCGCCCCTCGGCCTGCGCGGCGTCCTCGCCGAGGCCCTGGCCCACCGCGGCTTCTGGCTCCTCGCCTTCGGGTTCTTCGTGTGCGGGTTCCACGTGGCCTTCATCGCCACCCACTTGCCCGCCTTCCTCGCCGACCGCGGGCTCGGGGCCCGGACCGGCGCCATCGTGCTGGCCCTGGTGGGGCTCTTCAACATCGCCGGCTCGTACCTCGCCGGGGTCCTGGGCGGGCGGCTCTCCAAGCCCAGCCTGTTGGTCGGCATCTACGGGCTCCGAGCGGCGGTCATCGGCGTCTTCTTCCTGCTGCCGGTGACCGAGGGCACCGCCTACGCCTTCGGGGCCGCCATGGGCTTCCTCTGGCTCTCCACCGTGCCGCTCACCAACGGGACGGTGGCGGTCGTGTTCGGCGTGGAGAACATGGCCATGCTGGGCGGCGTCGTCTTCTTCTTCCACCAGGTCGGCGCCTTCCTGGGCGGGTGGCTCGGGGGGCGGCTCTTCGTGGCCACCGGCAGCTACGACCTGGTGTGGTGGCTCTCCATCGCCCTGGCCCTGCTGGCGGCGCTCCTCAACGTCCCGGTCCGCGAGGTGCCTGTGGCCAGGGTGCGGGCCGCCCCGGAGGGCGCGGCGTGAGGCGCGCCCTGCTCGCCCCGGGCTTCCTCAGGGCGTGCCTGGTGGCCCTCCTGGCGCTGCTCGCGCTCTGGGCCTTCGTCTCCTACCAGCGGCCGGCCTTCTCCGGCGAGAGGGCGGGCGACGTCCTCCGTTGCAACTGACGGTTCGCCGTGCCGCAACCTCACTCACCGCCAGGGCGCGCGGACAGGAGCCTCCGGCCGGTGGCCTGGGCCGCGGGTCAGGGGAAGGTGAAGTTGACGGTCGCGGTGGCGTTGGCCGCCACGCTGACGGCCGGGCTCACCTTGACGGCGGCGTCGCGGGTGGCGCGGACCTGGTAGCTCCCGGGGGGCACCAGGGCGAAGGCGTAGGTCTCCGTGGCGCCTACCACCGGCACGGCGCTGCGCACCACGAAGGTGGCCGACCCGGAGCCGCCCGGCGCCAGCGCCTGGAGGAGGTCCACCAGGTCACCGGTCAAAGGCGGGGTGATGGTCCCGCCCACGCCGCCCGTCGGGGAGACCTGGGCGAAGCTGGCGTCGTACACGAACGTGGGCGAGGCGTCGGTGATGATGAAGCCCCCGCTGGCCCGGGCCGCGTAGGCCATTCCGCCCACCACCGGCTGCGACACCACGTAGTAGGTCCCGCCCGCGGGCAGGAGGGTCAGGGCGTAGCTGCCGTCCGCCCCGGTGAACGTCTGGCGCACCACCGCCGGAGCGCCGGTACCGTCCAGCACCTGCGCCGTCACCTCGGCGCCCGCCAGGGGCGCGCCGCTCGAGTCGCTGAACCTCCCCGAGATCGAGCCGGTGGCCAGGAAATCCGTCACCACGTGGATGGTGGGCCGCAGCAGGTATTTGCTTGAGTTCCCGGCCTCGACGACCTGGACCGAGTGGGCTGCCACGAAGTCGATCACCACGTCCCGGGTCGTGCCAGGCTGGACATCGAAGCTCGTCAGCAGCTTGATCCCCGACTGCATCCCGGATGGAACCGTGAGGTCCGCCACCGTGCCGTCCGCCAGCACGATGGTGTTGCCGGGCCCCAGGACCAGGCGCATCTGCCCGTAGTGGCCGGCGGGGATGGTCTTGCCCTCCACCAGCGTGGCCGAGACCCCGCCGGTGAGGCTCAACAGGTCGAAGGTCTGGTTCGGCTCGCCCAGGGTGATCCAGCCGCCCTCGCCGAGTATCTCGACCTTCTGGATGTTGACGTTGATCTGCTGGTAGCCGGTGATGGGGCCGTCGACCAGTCGCACGTTGATGGTCCCCGTCCCGCCGTCGCCGCCGCCGCAAGACAGCAGGAGGGCGAGTGCGGCAGCCGGAGCCCAGAGCCTCGATGTGGTCATGGCAGTCTCCTCGTGCCCCGTGGGACGAGCGCCGGAGGAGATGGTTGCGGACTTTGGTAGCCCCTTCCGGGCCGCGCAGGGTGCCCCACGCCCCTCGTGGGGTCCGGGTCGCGAACGCGTCGCCGGTCGCGGACTCGGCCTGGGGTCTTCTGCAGGATCCCCAGGTCGCGTTCCCAGATGATGGCGATGCCGGAGGAGATCGAGGTGAAGAGGATGCTCTGCGCCAGGACGCCCGGCGCCCTGGCCAGTTGGGGCCCGGCCGCCCCTCGCCT
>DASRTO010000275.1:0-7114 GCA_035655915.1 Anaeromyxobacteraceae bacterium | reverse complement strand
CGGCCAGGACACGCTCTTGCCGACCCCGACCTTCTCCTTCCACCGGGGCGAGATCTTGGAGAGGTAGTCGGTGAAGACGTAGGTGGTCCCCGAGCCGTCAGAACGGTGGGCTACGGTGATGGCCGCATCGGGGAGCGAGATGCCGGGGTTGACGGAAACCAGGGCCGGGTCGTTCCACTTCTTGATGTCGCGGAGGAAGATGCCCGCCACCAGCGCCGGGGTCAGCTTGAGACCGGCGACGGGTGCGTTGTAGGTCACCACCACGGCGCCGAGCACGGTGGGGATGTGCATCGCGTCGGGCGCCTTGGCCATCTCCTCGGCGTTCAGGGGGGCGTCGGTGGCGCCGAAGTCCACCGTGCCGGCGATGAACTGCTGGACGCCGCCGCCCGACCCGATCGACTGGTAGTTGAAGCGGATCTCGGGGTAGAGCTTGTTGTACTGGGAGAACCACTTCGAGTACAGCGGGAAGGGGAAGGTGGCGCCGGCGCCGTTGATGAGCAACGACTCGGCGCGCGCCGTGCCGCTGGCAACCAGCAGCGCGAGGAACAGTCTCTTCATGGGCAGTCCTTTCGGTGGCTCAGGGTTTACGGGCCGACGGTGACGGGAACGTGACGCTTCCGTGAACAGCGTCGGTCGCCCCGGAACGGGCCTTCGCCCGTCGCCGGAAGGCCAGCATGGGTAATGGCCGAAAGTGGCGCAGCGCGGGCGCCGCTGCGGCAGCATGGTGACGAAATTCCGGACCCGGGAGGACCCGGTCGGGGGTTAGGCGGCGGCCAGCCGGACCCAGAAGCGGCTGCCGCCGCTCCCGCTCTCCACGCCGATCTCGCCGCCCTGCGCCTGGGTGAGGTGCTTGGCGATGGCCAGCCCCAGCCCGGTGCCGCCGCTCTCCCGGGCCCGGCCGGAGTCGGCGCGGTAGAAGCGCTCGAAGAGGCGCGGCAGGTGGTGGCGGGCGATGCCCGGCCCGGTGTCGGTGACCGAGATCACCACCCGATCGCCGTCCGCCGCCGCGGCCACCGCCGCCCGGCCTTCGTCGGGGGTGTATTTCACGGCGTTGTCGAGCAGGTTCACCAGCACCTGCTCCAGCGCCCGGGCGTCGGCCCGCGCCGCGAGGCCCGGCGGCACGTCGCAGGAGAGGTCGATGCGCTTGCGCTGCGCCAGGGCCGCCACCGCCTCCAGCGAGCGGCGGCACAGCGGCTCCAGCTCCACGGGCCCGACCTCGATGAGCCAGTGCCCGGACTCGATGCGGGAGAGGTCCAGGAGGTCGCGTACCAGGGTGCGCAGGCGCTCGGCCTGACGGGCGATGATCTCCACGAACTCGTGGGCGCGCGCGGGGTCGGAGAGGGCCCCGTTGATCAGGGTCTCGGCCGCCCCGGCGATGGCCGAGACCGGGGTGCGCAGCTCGTGGCTGGCGTTGGCCACGAAGTCCTTGCGGGTGGCCTCGAGGCGCTTCGCCTCGGTCACGTCCCGGAGCACCAGCAGCACCTCGCCCCGCAAGAGCGGCGTGAGCAGCCCCAGGAAGGCCTGCCGTCCCAGGGAGAGCTCCAGCTTCCGGGCCGTCCCCTCCAGGGCCCGGCGGGCGGCCTCCGACAGCTCGGCGCTGCGCGTCGCCTCCAGGATGGTGAGCCCGGCCGCCCGGCCGCCCGGGGCCAGGCCGTCGAAGGCGGTGTTGGAGACCCGCACCCGCCCGTCGGTGCCCACCACCGCCGCCGCCTCGGGAACCGCCGCCAGGAGCTCCCGCTCCGGCTGCTCCCGCTCCCCGGCGCGGCGCCGCGCCTCGCGCTCGAGCAAGAGCCCTCCCAGGGCCTCCACCAGCGCCGGCAGCTCGGCCCGCGGGCCGCCGTCCAGCTCGGCCTGGAGGGCGCGGAGGGCGGCCTGCAGCGGGTCGCGCCGGAAGACCGACACGCCGCCTCACCTCCGGTCGGAGGGATCCACCAGCCGGTACCCCACGCCCCGCACCGTCTCCAGCAGGTCGCGCCCCGGCCCGAGCTTCTCCCGCAGCCGCTTCACGTGCGTGTCCACGGTGCGGGTCTCCAGCTCGCTCGACATCTCCCACACGTCCTCGAGCAGCTGCTCCCGCGACTGCACCCGCCCCAGCCGGGCCATCAGGGTGGAGAGGAGCTTGAACTCCAGCGGCGTGAGCTGGACCTCCTGGCCGGCCACGAAGCAGCGGTGGGCCTCCACGTCCACCCGGATGGGCCCCACCGACTCCGGCGGCCGCTCCGGGCCGGCCCGGGCCGCGCGCCGCAGCACCGCCTTTACCCGGAGCACCAGCTCGCGGACGCTGAAGGGCTTCACCACGTAGTCGTCGGCGCCCAGCTCGAAGCCCACCACCCGGTCCAGCTCCTCGCCCCGGGCGGTGAGCATGATCACCGGGACCTGCCGGGTGCGCGGGTCGCCCTTGATCTGGCGGCAGACCTCGGTGCCGGAGAGGTCGGGGAGCATGAGGTCCAGCAGCACCAGGTCCGGTACCCGGCGGCGCAGCTGCGCCAGCGCCTGGTCGCCGGTGGCGGCGGTGGCGGTCTCGAACCCCGCCTGTCGCAGGTTGAAGTCGAGCAGCGACGTGAGGTCTCGCTCGTCGTCCACGATGAGGACCAGCGCCACGGGACCGTCATAATCCATTTCCCGGTGGCGGTCCCGTGTCGGGTGCGCCACGACCCGGCAAACCCCGGCGATATCGGCAGCGCCCGGGCCGACATGGGACCCACCCGCGAAGCGCGGTAGCATCGGCGAGATGCGCCTCGGCCACCTCGCCACGCTGGCCCTCGCCGCCTGCGCCACCGCCGGGGGCCCCCCTCCGGCGGAGCCGCCCCGTTCGGCCGAGCTGGCGCGGGTGCACTGCCTGCTGGTGGCGCCGCTGGAGAACGTCTCCGACGTGGGGCTGGGCGCCGAGGCGGCCACCGGCGCCGTCCTGGCCTCCATCGATCCGGACCGCACCCGCGTCTACCCGGTGCGCGAGCTGCGCGCCCTCTTCCGCGACACGGCGCTGGAGCTGCCGGAGGGCATCCCGCCCAGCCTGGCGCTGGAGCTGGCCGACATCCTGGGAGCCGACGCCGCGCTCTACGGCGCGGTGGAGGGGCACTGGCGCGGCGCCGAGCGGCGCGTCGTCGTCACGCTGCGCCTGTCGCTGGCCGGCACCCGCGAGCTGCTCTTCGCCGAGACCGTCGAGGTCGTCCCGGCCCCGGACGAGGCACCCGAGGCCGCGGTGCGCCGCGCAGTCGAGGAGGCCACCCGGCCGGTCCTGTCGCGCCTGGGCAGCCCCCCGGCCCCGCGCCAGTGCCACGACCCGGCGCGGTTCGCGCAGCTGCGCGCCCTGGCCACCGGGAAGGCGGCCCGCACCCCGCCGCCGCAGGCGCCGGCCTCGGCCGCGGCGCCGCCGGCGGCCGCCTCGCCGGCCGCGGCTGCCCCGACCGCGGCCGCGGTGGCCGCGGCGCGCCGCCCCAAGCCGGTGGCGCCCAGGAACGCGCGCCAGGCGGACTGGGCCAGGCGCCTGGCCGTCCGCGGGCGCTTCGTGGTGGAGGGGGTGGCCTTCGACGGGCGCTCCGCCCGCCTCGGCCGCTCCTTCGGCTTGGCCGACCTCGCCGGCGCGCTCGCCGCCGCGCCGGGGGTGAACGTGCGGCTGGAGGCCTTCGTGGACGCCACGCCCGATCCGGACCAGGACGCCCGGCTCTCGATGCAGATGGCCCAGGCGGCCGGGCAGAGGCTGGTGCAGCTTGGGGTCACCCGGGAGCGGATCTCCTGGGCGGGCCGCGGCGGGGAGCGCCCCATCCTCCCCAACTTCACCGCCAAGGGGCGAGCCGCCAACCGCCGCGTCGAGGCGGTGGGGCTCGAGTAGCATGGGCTCCGCCGGCGACCCCGGCGGCGCGGGCCGGAGCGACGCCGCATGAACGACCGCACCGAGATGCGGGGCCAGGACGCCGGCGGCGCCGGGCCGCGGGACCCTTCGCCCCGCATGCGGCCGGGCGACCTGCCGGGGGAGGTGGTCGCCTGGTTCCGCGGCCTCTCGCCGGCCAGCGCCACCGCCATCGCCCTGGGACTGGTCCTGTGCGTGGGCATCGGCGACCAGCTCAGCGGGAGCGCCAACTTCACCCTGCTGTACCTCGCCCCCATCGCCTTCGGGACCTGGCGGGTGGGGCTTCGGGCCGGCCTGGCCCTCTCGGCGATCTCGGCGGGCGTCTCCTTCGCCACCGACCTCCAGCTGGCGACGCCGCTGGGCCCGGGAATCATGGCCTGGAACCTGCTCGTCCAGCTGGGGGTCTTCCTGGCCCTGGCGCTGCTCTTGGACGCGCTCAGGAGCCGCCTGGCCTTCGAGCAGCAGGCCGCCCGCACCGATCCCCTGACCGGCATCGCCAACCGGCGCGACTTCCTGGAGTCGGCGGAGCTGGAGCTGGAGCGCACCCGCCGCCACCTCCGGCCGCTCACCGTCGCCTACCTGGACCTCGACGACTTCAAGGGCGTGAACGACCGCTTCGGCCACGAGGCCGGCGACGCCGTGCTGCGCACGGTGGCCACCACGCTGCGCGAGGCCACTCGGGCCGTGGACTCCGTGGCCCGACTCGGCGGCGACGAGTTCGGGCTCCTCCTCTCCGAGACCGACGGCCCCACCGCCGAGACGCTGGTGCGGCGGCTCCAGACGACCCTGGCCGACGCCATCCAGGAGCGCGGCTGGCCGGTCAGCTTCAGCCTGGGGGTGGCCACCTTCCACCGGGCGCCGCGCTCGGTGGACGAGATGATCAACCGCGCCGACGCGCTCATGTACCAGGCCAAGCGGGCCGGCAAGGCCGGGGTGCGCTTCGAGGTGGTGGCCCGGGCCGACCCGGACCGGCTCTCCAACCGCGGCTACTGAAGGCGGGGCTCGCCTGCGCTTCTTCGCCACCTGCGCCCGCGGCACCGAGGGCGCGCTGCGCCGCGAGCTGGCGGCGCTGCGCCTGCCGGCGGTGCGGGGCGAGCGCGGCGGCGTCTCCTTCGAGGGGCGGCTCACGCACGGCCTGCGCGCCTGCCTCTGGTCGCGCACCGCCATGCGGGTGCTGCTCGAGCTCTCGCGCTTCCCGGCCGGCGACGCCGGCTCGCTTTACGACGGCGCCCGGGCGGTCGACTGGGCGGAGTGGCTCACCGACCGCACCACCCTGGCGGTGGAGGCCTCGGTCGCCTCCTCGGCCATCAGCCACTCCGGCTTCGCGGCCCTGAAGGTGAAGGACGCGGTGGTGGACGCCTTGCGCGACCGGCTGGGCGCCCGCCCGGACGTGGACCCGAAGGACCCCGACGTTCGGGTGGTGCTCCACCTGGCCCGGAACGAGGCCACCCTCTCCCTGGACTTGAGCGGCGAGCCGCTCCACCGCCGCGGCTGGAGGGCGGCCGTCACCGAGGCGCCGCTCAAGGAGACGCTGGCGGCGGCGGTGCTCTCCCTGGGGCGCGTCCCGGCCGACCGACCCTTCGTGGATCCCATGTGCGGCTCGGGCACCTTCTGCATCGAGCAGGCCCTGGCGGCGCGGCGGCTCGCTCCCGGCCTGTCCCGGGCCTTCGGCTTCCAGCGCTGGCCGGGCTACCGCGGCGCGGTGCAGTCGGCCTGGGACCGGCTCAAGGAGGAGGCTCGCGCGGTGGCCCTGCCGCGAGCGCCCGCCCCCATCGCCGGGCGCGACCGCTCGGGGAGGGCCCTCCAGGCGGCCCGCGGCAACGCCGCCGCCGCCGGGGTGGCCGCCGACGTGACCTTCGAGGAGGGCGACGCCCGGGAGCTCAGGCCTTCCGGCCCCGAGGGCACGCTCTGCACCAACCCGCCCTATGGCCAGCGGCTCGCCGCCCGGCCGCTCCAGCTCGCCGGGCTGTATCGCGGCCTGGCGGCCATGCTTCGCCGGCACGGGGGCTGGACGGCCGTGATCCTTTCCGGAAGCCCCCTCCTGGAGAAGGCCATCGGGCTGGCCCCGGAGGTGTCGCACCGGCTGTGGAACGGGCCCCTGGAGGTGCGCCTGCTGCGCTATCGGCTCCCCCGTGCGGAGGGGCCGGCGTCCGGTTAAGCGGACGTTCCATGTCCCTCCTCGCCCCGCTGGCCCTGGCCCTGTCCCTCTCCGCGTCCGCCGACGAGTCGCCGGCCTTCGAGGTCTCGCTGCTCGCGGCCGCCCCAGGCCCGGCGACCCCGGGCGCGTCGGCCTGCCGGGACGAGCTGTTCCGCATCGCCCGGAACAAGAACGCCAACGAGATCGTCTACCGGGCCCGCCAGGCCCGGCCCGGCGCGCTCGACCGCGAGGAGCCGATGGAGGCCTACTGGCTCATGCTGGCCGAGGACGGCCACCGCGAGGGGATGAGCTTCATCGAGAGGATCATGGCCTACGGCTTCTCGGCCGAGCCGGCGCAGGAGGGAGACGGATTCACGGTCTCCCTCAAGGCCAAGAAGGACCGGCCGCTTCACCTGGCGATCCGGGAGGGGTGCCCGGTGGCCCTGGCCCGCATCGGCGGCTCGGAAGGCGTGCTGCGCCGCATCTACGTGCACGCCACCGGCGAGTCGCTCATCCCCACCGTGGACTACGTCGAGCTCTTCGGCGTCGATCCCGCCACCGGCCGCGAGCTGTACGAGAAGATCGGCCGGTAGCCGGGAAACCGAGGCGCGGATGCGGCCCCGCCACCCGCCGAAGCCCCAAATGGGCCATCGGCGGATCAGGTCGCCCGTGGTACTTCGCAGTGCCGGGGAACGCGAGGCCGCGCTTGGCCAGGTCCACCCCGGAGAGGATCGCACATGACCCGCTTCCTGAAGGCCGCCCTCGTCGTCGCGGCGCTGGCCGTCGCCGCCTTCGCCCGCGCCCAGTACGCGCCTCCCCCTCCGCCGCCCGGCCCGCCGCCGCCGCCCCCGGGCATGCAGCCCCAGATGCAGATGGCGCAGCCCGAGGTCCGCAGGCACGTGGCACGCGTCAACC
Source organism: Anaeromyxobacteraceae bacterium (assembly GCA_035655915.1). Lineage (GTDB taxonomy): Bacteria > Myxococcota > Myxococcia > Myxococcales > Anaeromyxobacteraceae > DASTPH01. Next base: position 212 of record DASRTO010000275.1, on the reverse strand, counting down.
TCGGCGTCAGCTTCTACAACAACGGCTGGGCCAACTGCTACTACTACTATTACTACTATTACAACTGCCCCTCCGGCTCCTACACGAGCTACGTCCCGTTCACGGTCGGCCCCCAGGTCGACCTCGGACTCTCCCGCGGCAGCGCCCTCAGCCTCGGCGTCAACGGCCTCATTGGCACCGTCACCGGGACCTACTACGTCGGGAGCGTGGGC
>DASRTO010000274.1:0-2746 GCA_035655915.1 Anaeromyxobacteraceae bacterium | reverse complement strand
CGGCCCGCCGAGAACGCCAGCGAGGAGTAGCCCTCGCCGTTATACTGTGACCGGCCTGGTTACGACGCTGGCGAGTCGCCCTTCGATGTATGCGTCATTCAAGGGCTTCATTCGGGGCCCGGAGTGGCCCAACAGTTGCTGAGGCATGTTCCCGGCCCACGCATCCTCAATGCACCCATGAAGCACTGGTCCGGAACCACGCGCAGGCTCTTCGTCGCCTTCGCCGCCCTCATCGTCATCTACGGGCTCGCCTCCTCGGCCGCCCTGATGGGCCTCGCCGAGATCCACGAGAAGCTCCACCAGACCCGGGCCAGGGCGGACGGCATGCGCGTGGCGCTGGAGCTGGCGAGCGCCGTCCGCGACCAGTACGCCCACCAGGCGCACACCATCATCATCGGGGACGACAGCCACCTCGGCTTCTACGCCGAGGCGGAGAAGCGGGTCCTGGACCTGGCGCGTGAGGTCCGCCGCCACGCCGAGCGCCCCGACGAGCAGGCCTGGGTGGACGACATCGAGAAGGCCACCGCCGAGCTCGACGGCATCTTCCGGGAGCGCATCGTGCCGGCGGTCCTCCAGGGGCGGCGCGCCGAGGTCAAGGGAGAGCACGCGCGGGCCCAGCTCATCGTCACCCGCATCCAGGATCGCGCCGAGCAGCTGGTGGCGCGCTTCGAGCGCTCCATCGGCGACTTCCAGGCCCACGTGAATGCCGTGGAGCACCGCACGTTCGGTTGGAGCCTGGCCTTCCTCTTGGGCGCGCCGGTGCTGGCCATCGCGGTGGGCTGGTACGTGGGGCGATCGGTGGCCGGCCCGGTGGCCCGCCTGCAGGAGGGCGCCGAGCGCCTGGCCCGCGGCGACCTCGACACCCGGATCCGGATCGACACCCCCGACGAGTTCGGCGCCCTGGCGCGCCAGTTCAACGCCATGACCGAGGCCCTCAAGGAGCATCAGGAGCGTCTGGTGCAGAGCGAGAAGCTCGCCGGCGTCGGACGCCTGGCCGCCGGCGTGGCCCACGAGATCAACAACCCCCTGGGGGTCATCCTGGGCTACACCCGCCTCCTCCGGAAGAAGGCGCGCGGCCCCCTCGACGAGGACCTGGCGGTCATCGAGGAGGAGACCCTCCGCTGCCGGGAGATCGTCGAGGGCCTCCTCGACCTGTCCCGGGCCCACGCGCTGGCCACCGAGGCGGTGGACCTCCGCGAGCTGAGCGAGGACGTGATCGGCCGGCTGGAGGAGTCCCGGCTCCTCGAATCCGTCACGGTGAGCGTCGAGGGGACCGGCGCGGCCGAGGGCGACCCCCACCGACTGCGGCAGGTGCTCCTCAACCTCGTCAAGAACGGCGCCGAGGCCGCGAATGGCGGCGGGCGCGTGGCGGTGCGCGTGGGCGAGGGCGACGGCGTGGTGGAGGTCGCGGTGAGCGACTCCGGCCCCGGCATCACTCCCTCGGTCCGCGACCGGCTCTTCGAGCCCTTCTTCACGACCAAGCCGCGCGGCACGGGCCTCGGGCTGGCCGTGTCCCAGGCCATCGCGCGGGCCCACGGCGGGGAGATCGTGGTCGGGGCCGCGGAGGGCGGGGGGGCCCGTTTCACGCTGCGGCTGCCGCGGGCGGCGGAGAGGAGGCGCTGAGATGGACCCGGCCCGGGTGCTGGTCGTCGACGACAAGGAGAACATGCTGAAGCTCTTCGAGAAGATCCTCGGGAGCGGCTACCGGCTCACCACCGCGTCGGACGGCGCGCGGGCGCTCTCGCTGGTCGCCTCGCAGGAGTTCGACGTGGTGGTGACCGACCTGCGCATGCCCGGGGCCGACGGCTTCGAGGTGCTGAAGGCGGTGAAGGCCCGCGCCCCCGAGACCGAGGTGGTGATGATGACGGCCTACGCCACCGTCGCCGACGCGGTGGAGGCCATGAAGCAGGGAGCCTACGACTACCTGCAGAAGCCGTTCGACCCGGACGCGGCCACGCTGGTGGTGTCCCGCGCCCTTGAACGCAAGCGCCTGCGCGAGCAGGCCGCCTCCCTCCGGCGCGAGCTGGAAGGCGCCTACTCCTTCCACAACCTGGTCGGCAAGAGTCCGGCCATGCGGGACGTCTACCGCCTGCTGGAGCAGGCGGCGGGACTCGACATCACCGTGCTCCTCACCGGCGAGACCGGCACCGGCAAGGAGCTGGCGGCCCGGGCCGTCCACTACCACTCGGCGCGCAAGGAGCGCCGCTTCGTCCCGGTGAACTGCGGCGCCCTGCCGGCGGAGCTGGTGGAGAGCGAGCTCTTCGGGCACGCGCGCGGATCGTTCACCGGCGCCGCCGGCGCCAAGGCCGGGCTGTTCGAGGAGGCGGACGGCGGGACCATCTTCCTGGACGAGGTGGGCGAGCTGCCGCTTCCGGTCCAGGTGAAGCTCAACCGCGCCCTCCAGGAGAAGGAGATCAGGCGCGTCGGCGACAACGCCCCGGTCAAGGTCGACGTGCGGGTGATCGCCGCCACCCACCGCGACCTCAAGGCCGAGGCGGCGGCGGGGCGCTTCCGGGAAGACCTCTTCTACCGGCTCCACGTGTTTCCCGTCCGCTTGCCCCCGTTGCGCGACCGCCGCGAGGACATCCCGCTCCTGGCCGCCCATTTCGTGGAGAAGCACGCCCGCGCCTTCCGGCGCGAGCTCACCGGCTTCACCCCGGAGGCGCTCCGAACCCTCACCGGCTATCCGTGGCCCGGCAACGTCCGCGAGCTGGAGAACTCCGTGGAGCGGGCGGTGGCCGTGGCG